>JACCYN010000042.1 GCA_013696465.1 Pyrinomonadaceae bacterium | reverse complement strand
GTGGTGAAGTCTTTGTTTCCGCCCGCCTTCAACGCTTCGGTGATGGCTGATAGGTTCTCCTTCGGCGGCACTTGCAGGTCGAGTTCGCCGTTAATGGCGAGCACCGGGATTTGCACCCGCCTCAAATTCGGGCGCGGATCGTAAGTCAAAAAGTAGCGGAACCAAGGCGAAAGCATAAACTGCGTTTGCGCGTCGGAACTCCTTAACGCTTTCTTTTGTTCTTCCGTCATTCCGGCTTCTAGCTCGGTCGAGATTTCGCGGATTCTGCGGGCGGCGACGGTATTATCGCGTTCTCCTTTGATAACGGCGAAGTAGCGCTCCTGTCCGATTCTGTTTTTCGCAACCGCTTCGTCAGTCGCGCCGCTCGCTTTAAGGATCAAGACGGCTTGGCGGTAAAGAATCTCTTCGCCGGTAAGGCCGGGGCCGGCCATTAAGACGATGAAGGCGACATCCGACGATTTGGCGGCGAGCATCGGCGCGATCATGCCGCCTTCGCTGTGGCCGACAAGCCCGATCTGTTTGGGGTTGATCTCCTTGCGCGTTTTCAAGAATTCGACGCCCGCCGCCGCGTCTAAAACGAAGTTCTCGCTTGTCGCCGTTATGAAGTTGCCCGTCGAGCGGCCGAATCCGCGATCATCAATGCGCAACACGGCGATGCCGCGTCTTGTTAAATAATCAGCCAGCACGAGGAAAGGCTTGTGGCCGAAAACAGTTTCGTTGCGGTCTTGCGCGCCGGAGCCAGTGATCAGCACGACGGCGGGCACGGGCTTTTGCGAGCGCGGCAGGGTGAGCGTCCCGGCGAGCCGCACACCGTCCGTTTTGTTTTCGTAAGCAACTTCTTCCTCCGCGTAAGGATAAGGTTTCTTCGGCTCTTGCGGGCGATTAAGGACAAGCGGTTTAGCGGTGCGCTTGAATGTGAGCGGCAGCGGCGTCGCCCCTTGCTTCCACTCTCCGACGATCTCATTTTTATCCGCGCTCAACGTTCCTTCGTAAACCGCGCCCAATCTTTTCATCTCAAATCTGACGCGCGCGCCGTCGAGCGTGATCGTGTCAACCGGCAAATTTGTCGCGGCTTGATCGAGGCTATCGAGCGTGCTCGTCAATGAACCGTCTGCTGCCTGCGCCACTTTCAAGACGAGCCGCAACTTAATGCCTGCATCCAACTCCCCCTGCCACGCCGCCACTAAACTGTTCGTCCCATTGTTCTGCGGCTGCCCGCCGGAAGTTTGTTGCTGCACGCCATTAACTTGAAGAAAACGATTTCCTGATTCGGCGTCCCGCGCGGAAGTCGCGCGCTCCGTCGTCATGTGACTTGCAATCAGCAGGACGAGCATAAGCGTGACGAGTATTATCCGTTTTGCTTTCATAACATCTCCTATTTTCCGCCGCGAAAAATTGTCTGTAGGGTTGGAGCGCTAACTTCTTTTTCCGCTTCAACCACGCCGTGTCTTACCACGCGCTTGTAATGACCTTACCACTCGCAAACAAGTTCGGATGCGGTCGCTGATAAACATTAAAAAGCGAGGACGCGGATAGTATTCACGTCCTCGCTCTGTGTTCTGGATTCAAACTTTACCGCGCGGCCATTTTCGCCGTGCAGCATGAACTCCCGCCATTCGCGCGGCAGCTCGCGCCCTGCCCGCAGCAACTCGCCGTCGTTTTCCCTGTGTCGCAAGATTGCGTCGAGGTTTGTGCGCCGCCGTTGCCAGCCGCGTAAGCGAAGCCCGCTACGCCGAGCACAAGACCAATTGCTAATGCTTTGATTTTTCTCATCTCTGTAGTCTCCTAAGAATCTAAAAGTATTATTGCCGTGGACGGCGAATCAATTTCGCCGACGAAGTTTATCTCACTCAAGATTCTAAATCAGAAACACACAGCAGCGAAGATACGTTTCGCGCCTGTCCGGTAATCGCGCACGTCTCCTCGCGTTTGTCGCCGCTCCCGCCGTCTTCGCCGACAGGTGGCGGACGACGGCCGCAGCCGTAAACCCCGTTTCATCCTTCAGGCGCGACTTGCGCGCCGCGTCTGACGTCTCTCCGGCGAACGGGCAACACCGCATCGCGTCCGGCGGATCCGAAAGAGATTCAACCGCAACCGCGTCGCAAACCTTATTTAACGCGCGGCAACACGCATGTCCCGGAGCCGAAACAACCGTCGCACCGTCGTTCGTTTCAACCGCGCTTTGCGTCAGCTCTTCACTTTTTACAGGGGCGGCGGACACGCCCGGCACGCAGCCGAACACGCACAGTAAACCGCTCAACCACATTGTCAACGAGATGGCGACGGCGCGGTGTGCAGAATTTCTTTTTGACGTGTCGGCGGCAACCATTGCGAAGATTTTAATCTTTAATCCCTATTGCTGTCCAGCCGTTTAATTTCAACTTGATTTAATTGTTCTGCTTCCCTAAAGAAAAAGCGAGCAGGCGGTCGCCTTTAGAGACGTAGAGCAGGTTCGTCTCTTCGTCCGTGATGAAACGATCATCCGGATCGCTTAAGCGAATCGCGCGCTCGGTCGCACCCGTGTTGACGTTGACGCCCGCCAAACCGCGCCCGCCCGCGCTTTTCAAATCCGTGTAGTAATACATCCAGCTTCCGCGCAACGCAGCGAGACGACGGCGACGATAGAGAAAACGCGAGAGGCGTTCAAGCTGACGCGCCGGATCGAGGCGGTCGAGCAGACGCTCTTCCACGTCGGCGCGTGATGGACGCGGCAACGAAGAAGCGGACGGCATACGCGATTGGCGTAAAGCAGAAACGTCTCGGACGCGCGAAGCGATGCCGAACGGCGCGAAGCGCGTCGTCACGTAATCGCGCGCGGCGTCGGCAGCAAGCTCGGTCAAGTTGGGAACGAGCACGCGCGAGGCAAGCCCCGACCAGCGCAGAGAATTTGCGGCACGGGCGAATTGCAATCCGCGCAAAGCGGTTTGCCCCGCGCCGAACACGCTCGTCGCCACGCCGCCGTAACGAAAATAGAGCGCCGCCGCGCGCGCCGTGATCGCCGCAAAGGTGCGCAACAATCCGCGCCCCGGCGCTTGGTGTTTTGTGCGCCACACTTCCGCTCCGAGCGCGCCTTCAAACGAAGAATCGAACCCGGCGATCTCATCGCGCCCGCCGACCACCGCTTCGCCGCGCAAATTTATCAACACGAACGCCGCGCGTTCAACTTTATGATTCATTCTCGCGCGCCGTTTTCCTGTCCGCGCGTCAATCGCAATGAGATCGTCGCGGTCGGCGATCATGATCGTCGAAGCGTCAGGCAACGCGATGTTTGTAATTCCCTTGTCTGCGCCTTTATAACGCCATAAAACTTTTCCGCTCCTCGCGTCAATCGCGCTCACGCCGTAAGACCCGCGCTCGACAATTTCGCCGTCCTTCAATTGCGTAAACTGCCCGCCCGTGCGCACGTACAGCACGCCATCGCCTAAGATCATCTCCGGCGTTAAACCTAAATCTTTCGCTTCCCAAACTTCTTCGCCGTCCGCGCGCGAGATGGCGCGCACGCGCCCACGCCCCGACGCGAAAATGAACCGCTCATCAATCACCGGATCGGCTTCCGTAAGCGCAAGTCCCTCTTCGTTAACGCGAAACTTCTCCCGCATTCGTTCCTTGCCCGAACGCGCATCGAGTGAAGTGACGCCTTCGTAAAAAAGATAAAGGCGACTGTCAAGGAAAAGCGGCGCGCGGTAGTTGTTAAGCGTGTAAACGACTTCTTCTTTTTCGTCCCACCCGGCAGGCATCATCTCCACTTCGCTTTCAAGCTCACGCTTCCACAACTCTCTGCCCGCGTTTAGATCGAAAAGATGCACAACGGGGCGACGCTTGAATCCTTCGCGCGCCCGCCCGCGCCCGTCGCGGATGAGAACTGCCGCCAAGAGATTCGCGTCCGTGTCGGCCGCCAACTGCATCACCGCCCCGCGCACCCTGTCGGTCTGCCACAGCGTTTCGCCGCTCAGTAAGTCAACGGCTTCCATGCGCGTTTTCCCGCCACGCTCGAAAGTCAAAAGCACAAGGTCGGTGCCGGGCACGGGCGCAACATCCGTTTCGTCAAGGCGCGCGTTCTTTCTTCGCCACAAAACGTCGCCCGTTTCACCATCAACGGCGTAAAGCGATTTCTCCGTGCCGACGACCAGCGCGCCCAACTCCGTCGTCTGGTAGAAGCGAACACGACCGTCGAGTTTCGCCGTCCAGTTTTGTGCAAACGCTTGCGTGCCGCAACAGCAAAATAAAAGGAAGACGAAACACGAAAGCAAAACCCGACTGCGCCGCGCATCCCGTCTGTTCCTTTGTCGAAAAACGAACATCAATTTCACCTCACGCGAATTGTCCGGCGGCGAACCCGGAAGCCCACGCCCACTGAAAATTATAACCGCCCAAGTGTCCTGTTACGTCAACCACTTCGCCGATGAAATAAAGACCCGAAACATGCTTCGCCTCCATCGTCTTTGAAGATAACTCGTCCGTGTCTACGCCGCCAATCGTGACTTCCGCCTTTCCGTAACCTTCCGTGCCGTCAGGCTCAAGACGCCAGCAATGAAGCTTCCCAGCGATCTCTTCCAACTCCTTCTTTGAAAGACGATTCACCGGCTTTGCAGCAGAGTAAAGGTCGCACCACGCATGAGCGAAGCGCTTCGGCAAATGCTTGCCGAGCAGATTCGCCAACTCCATTCCGCTCTCATGCTTCGTATCGAGCAACGCGCGCGCATCCCCGTCCGGCAGCAAGTTGATCGAAAGCCTATCTCCTCGTTTCCAGTAAGAGGATATTTGCAGGATCGCGGGGCCGCTCAACCCCCGATGCGTGAGCAAAATGTTTTCTCTAAACTCAGAACCGTTACAGCGCACGAGCGCGTCTATCGAAACGCCGCTCAACTCTTTGAGCTGCTCGATTCTATTCGGAGCAAAAGTTAACGGCACGAGCGCCGGGCGCGTCTCACGAATGCGTAATCCGAATTCTTTCGCCATAAGATAACCGAAGTCGCTTGCGCCGATTTTCGGGATTGACAACCCGCCCGTCGCCACCACCAGCGACTCACATTCGTACTCGCCTTTGCTTGTTTCGATCTTAAACGATGAATTCTTTTCGACGCTGCGAATCGTCGTACCGGATTTAATTTCCGCTCCTGCCTCTCCGCATTCCGCGAGCAGCATCCCGACGATCTCGCGCGCGCTTCCGTCGCAGAAGAGTTGACCGAGTTTCTTTTCGTGATAACGAATGCGATGCTTTTCGACGAGCGCGATGAAGTCTTGCGGCGTGTAGCGGGCGAGCGCCGATTTACAGAAGTTCGGGTTGGCGGAAAGGTAATTCTCAGGCGCGGCGTGAATGTTCGTAAAATTACAACGCCCGCCGCCGGAGATCAGTATCTTTTTTCCGATCTCGCTTGCGTGATCTAAAACCAGCACGCTGCGCCCGCGCTTGCCCGCTTCAATCGCGCACAGAAGTCCGGC
>JACCYN010000035.1 GCA_013696465.1 Pyrinomonadaceae bacterium | reverse complement strand
TCGTTCCATTCATCGGTCAGTACGGTCATCACGTTAAATCCGGCGAGAATGCCGGGCGCGAGCGGCGCGTCAACGCCGCCCGTAAGCATTCTATCTTGGCGACCAAGCGCGATGTGTTCAGCGGCGTAGGCGATGGCGTCGGTCGAACTGGTGCAGCCCGTCGAGATGACGTGCGAAAGACCGCGCAAACCGAAACTCATTGAGAGTTCGGAAGATAACCCGCCGTGCGTTGACGACGGAATCGTATAGACGCTCGCCTTCGCGTGTTCGCCTGTGAACCAATAGCTGTATTGTCGTTCGGTGAATGAGAGTCCGCCACCGCCCGTGCCGAGCACGACGCCGAAAGCGCGACGCTCGTCGAGCGTAAAATCCGACGGATGAATCGTCGCGTCCGCGAGCGCTTCGCGCGCGGCGGCCAAAGCGAGCGGCACGGTGCGCGCGACGTGACGGCGATCTTTCGGGGCGAGTTCGCGCTCCCAATCAAAGTCACGAACCTCGGCCGCGATCTTCACGGGCGAAGCCGACACGTCGAAACTCTCGATGCGACGCACGCCGCTCTCGCCTTTGATAAGCCCCTGCCAAAATTTCTCGCGCCCGATACCAATTGGCGTTACACATCCGAAGCCTGTAATGACGACACGGCGCGGACTCTTCAATCCTCTGTACATAATGGATCGTTCATACTCGCTCGCAACAAAGTTTTTCCGGGAAGTGAATCAAGCATAGCATCACGATCCTATCGGTTGCTATGAAAGAGTGAGCTCAGCGGTTGCGCCAAAGTAAAGAATCTGTTCGCTCTCTGTGTCTCTTCAGTGAACGGCGCGCAGCGACTTAGGCGGCGCTTTTGAAAGACTAAGCATGTTGGCGAACAAACGATATGCGCCGGGAACTCCAGCGGGCAGTTGGCGAAACCAAGAATAGGAAGTGTAAATGTAGTGCCCGCGCCCAAGCGGAGCGTAAACTGCGCCACCCGTCTGCGATTTATCTCCCGCGTCGTGCGATTCGAGAAGCGCCGTGTAGCGCGGATCAAAACTCGTGAAGTTGTAAAGGCTGCGCTCTTGCACCCAACCTTGCCAATCCTCTTTCGTGATCTCGTTCGGGAAATGAAAGACGCGGTGCGCGGGTTGAAGGATCACTACAGGAGCGTTTTCATCTGTGGTGCGCGCGTTCGTGCCGCCGATCAGCGCGGGAAACGGGGCGAGTCCGCGCGCGGTGTAGTCGGGTCGCTGATACTGCACGATGAGCGTGCCGCCCGCGCGCGCGAAATCGAGCAGGCGATTGTTGTTAGACACAAAATCAGAGCGCACCTGCGACGCGCGCACGCCGACGACGATTGCATCAAACAGATTGTTGAGATCGCCCGTCGAAAGCTCGTCTTCGCCGAGTAACGTGACTTCCAAATTCATGCGCCGGATCGCTTCCGGCACTTCATCGCCGCTTCCCATAATGTAGCCGACGCGCAACCGTGCGACTTTGAAATCAAAAACGCGCACCGTAGTTTCCGCCCGCGTGTAGATGCGATGCGTGTTGATGTGCGGGTATTCGATGACGCGCTCGGTTTCGTTGAATCTTCTTCCGTCTGTCGTTGTCGCTATCGCAGCGAGTTTATAACCCCCGTTTGGCGTTTGCGCCGGAATGATCGTCTCAAACACGAGCGACGCGCGCGCGCCCTTCGCCTTCAAGTTGAAAGGAATTTGCGACGGCTGCGACTTCCAACCTGCGGGCAGTTGTAACTCCACCGTCCCGCCGATCTCTCGTTGCGAGTTACTCGTCAAGCGCACGACGATGCGGCGCGCAGAGTTCCGCGTTGCGGTGGGAGCGATGATCAAATCCGGCGTCAACTCGACGGCGAGCGTAGGCACGACGTTTACATCGCGTCGCACTTCGCCGCGTACCGCGTCGGCGTAACGATACTGCGCTTTTTGAGTTACGCTAAACGACTCGCCCGCTGCGATTCTCGCTTCGCCCGTGATGAGCGGCGCATCGAAGGGCGCGCCGCGCGGCGCATCACCAGCAGCCCACCGAAAAAGATCGCCCTCGCGCGATTGTTTTAACCAGTAGGGTTGTGTGACGGGCGCGCGGGCCGGCGCGGTGACGCGGAAACTCGCCGAAGCTTGCGCCGTTTCGCGTCTGCCGAACGCATCTTCATTCTTCGGCTGCTCCTCAATTCTTTCAACCTGCCAACCTTCCGGCGCGCGCAGACGCAACTCTTTTACTTCGGGTCGCACGTCGTCGCTCGTAAAAAGTCGCATCGTTACCGTGAAAGATTCTCCGGGCGCGATTGTTTCCGTGTCGGCAAGCACATCCAAGCGCACGCCGTAAGCGATCCGCAAAGCTTCGACGAACTCCCGCTCTTTTAACTCAAGCAGAAAGTCGGCTTCGCTCCGCGCTTCCGTTGATTCGCCTGAAATTTGCAATATGCGTCGCGCATCGCGCGTGTGCCGCAATCCGAGATCGAGCGCGGAGAAACACGCGCGCGGATCAAGAGCGTTGAAATTCTTGAGCGCAAGTTCCGCGTCGTGAGCGATCAGCGCGATGGCGGTGACGCTTGCGAGTTCGCGCAAGCCTGCCAATTGCGCGATCCCTTTTACGGAAACGTCTATGCCGTCAAAAACGCTTCTTTCCGGCACGTCCGCTTGCACGAGATTTTCGATCAATCTGATTTCGGACGTTTGTTCGCCGCGCAATTCGAGCGCGCCCATCTCTTGTGATTTGTGTTGGCTGCGCCCATTGGCGGCGATCTCGTAGTAGCTGCGACCGAGCAGCGGATCATAGCGTCCCGTGTTGACGCGAAGAATCTTCGCATCGCCCGCCGCATCGCTATTCAATGTGTTTGTGCGGCGCGCGTTAGCAGGTCGTCTGAAGTTGCTGACGTAGAGTTTGCGCGCCTGCCACGCGCGCAAGCCTTCGTTGATTTGTTCGGGGAATTGCGCGGGGTCGGCGGCTAAACGGAAAGCGAGCGGCGTGAGTCGTCCCGAAAGTTGGTGTTGGCCGTGCCCGTCCGCACTCGTGCCTGTGAAGCGCGAGACGATGACGAGCGGACGATGAATGCGAATCGCGCGTACCATGTCTGCGAGGAGGAGTCGTTCGTTCCATTTCGCCCTTGCTTCGTCAATTGTTTTCGTGAATCCGAAATCGAAGGCGCGCGTAAACAGTTGATCGCCGCCGTCGAGCGCACGCGCTTGCAGCAATTCTTCGGTGCGAATGACGCCGAGCGTTTCGGACAACTCCGCGCCGATGCGATTCTGCCCGCCTTCGCCGCGCGTCAAAGAAAGATACGCGACGCGCGCGCCCTCACCGCGCGCGAGCGTGGCGATCAAAGACGAATCTTCATCATCGGGGTGTGCACCCGTGTGCAGTACGCTCGCAATCGTCTGCAAGCGACGCAACTGCAAACCGAGTTTGACCGCTCCCGTGTCGTTTCGTCGGAGTGAACTTTCCTGCCAGCTTGATCTTCTTTCGCTGACGAACGCTAACGGAGCGATTGCCGCAACGCTCAAAACGACGGCGCATAATAGGAGCCTTGCGAAATGTTTTTGTAGGTGCAAGGGACAAGTCCGCCGCCTGCTTTGTTTCGCTTCGCGGGCTACAATACTCTTATTGAGTTTGCCGTCCTTCATTTCGCTTTTTCACTCCATGCTCGCCGTTACTAAGGTGCGGCGGTCGGTTAAGCTCAACAAATAACCGACAATGACGACGACAAAACATCCGACCACATTGAACCACAGAAACGCGATCTTCGTGTAGCGACTTGCGATCCAGACCGAGAGGACGCCGAAGATCAATCCCCAAAACGCGCCCCGCGAACGCGCTCGCGGAAAGCCTATTGCTAATACGAAGACGCCGAGCAGCGAACCGTAAAAGAATGAACCGAAGCGGTTGACGACTTCGATCAGCGAACCGAGCGACGTGCTGTAGAGCGCGACGACGCAGGCGAACACGCCCCAACATCCGGTCGCTATCCGCCCCGCCTGCACGTAGTGCGCGTCCGTCGCTTCGGGTTTGAAATGGCGACGATAGAAATCAATTACGGTTGCGGTTGCGAGTGCGTTCAATTCCGCCGAGATGCTTGACATTGCGGCCGCAAAGATCGCAGCGATGATCAATCCGACAACGCCCATCGGCATGTGTTCGAGCACAAACGTCGGGAAAACGTAGTTTACGTCGGTAAACGATTCGTTGCCGCTCGTCCCTTTCAGAAGGTCAACGCCGCGCTTCCGCGCTTCATTCAGAGTTTTGTCGGCAGCGATGTACTCTTCGCGCGCCGTCTGCGCTCCCGGAGCGTTGCCGCTTTTGTGCGCTCGAATGTATTGCGTCGCCGCTTCCTGACGGAGAAGGTGAGATTGATCGTATTCGCCGACGAGTCGGTTGTAGTCGTTGGATTGCAGGCTCGTCGCCGCCCGTCGCGCTTCCACTTCGTTGAAGATCATCGGCGGCGGCACGAATTGATAAAAGACGAAAACCATCACGCCGATGAGCAAGATAAAGACTTGCATCGGAATTTTGACGAACGCATTCATGATCAGCGACGTGCGCCCTTCGTCAACCGACTTGGCCGTGAGGAAGCGTTGCACCTGACTTTGATCGCAGCCGAAATAAGCGAGCATGAGGAAGAGTCCGCCGATGAGACCTGACCACAGCGTGTAGTCTTTCGTGAGATCGAAAGTTGTATCAACGGTCGTCAAGCGACCCGATGCGCCCGCGAGCGTGAGTGCGTCGGTGAAGGAAACTTCCGCCGGAAATTTCGAGAGAATGACGAACATGCAGACCGAAAGACCGAAGAAGATCACGACCATCTGCTTCACGTCCGTCCACGTCACGGCGCGCACGCCGCCGAACATTGTATAAACGGTTGTCGTTAATCCCATTGCAAACACCGTCCACGTTTCGGTCCAGCCGAGCACGATGGAGAGGATGACGGAGGGCGCGGCGATCACGACGCCAACGCCAAGACCGCGCGAGATGAGAAAGCAGAAACTCGTTAGCGAGCGCACGCGCGCGTCGAAGCGGCGCTCAAGGTATTCGTAGGCGGTGAAAACTCTGGCGCGGTAGAAGAACGGGACGGCCGTTAAGGAGAGGATGACCATCGCCAGCGGCAGACCGTAATACATCTGAAGGATGCCCATGCCGTTCGCGTAAGCCTGCCCCGTAGTGCCGACGAGCGTGATGGCGGAGAGCTGCGTCGCCATGATTGACAACCCGACCGCCCACCACGGCAAACTTCTGTCGGCGAGAAAGTAGCCTTCGACGCGGGTGTTGCCGCGCGACATCCGCACGCCGTCCCAGACGATGTAGATCAGGTAAGCCGCGATGATCGCCCAGTCGAGCAGTCTCATTCGTTAAACGATGAAAAGTAGCGCGAGGAAATCCAGAGCGCGGTGATCAGCAGCGCCGTGTAGATGAGCACAAGCAAGTAGATTAAATTCCAGCGCGGCGCATCGTCGCGCTTCTCTTGCGGCGTGATTTGACGAGCATCGTCGTTTTCTTCGTTTCCGTTGTGACGCATCTCGAACGGTTGAGTTGACGTGGGCGGAAACCGCTACACGCAAGCTGAGAGTTAAAAGACAACGCGATAACAAAGTCGCTGTTTCCGCCACACGTCCAATGACTTGTTGGACGGC
>JACCYN010000018.1 GCA_013696465.1 Pyrinomonadaceae bacterium | reverse complement strand
AAATGGGGCAGCGAGTATGCGTATGCCGTGCTGCGTGATGAGTGGCTGAGTAAGCGCCCCAAACCACTCGCACCACTTTGATGTCAAAACATGATTTTGCCGTAACGAGTTTGGGAGATTATGCAGGCTGAACGTTTGGAGGAAACGCGGATCAAGGCCGGGGCGGTGCGGGCGGCAGCGCGCGCTCCGGAGTGGGCTGTGCCTGCGATCAAGACTCTGCTGGTGGCCTTCGACCTCTTGCTCGCGTGCGCGTGTTTCCTCGCGGCGTTCTATTTGCGTGAAGGCGAAGCGATTCTCGCCCGTTCGTCAGACGGGCGGCTGGTGTGGGACTCAGGGTTCACTCCTTACGCCGCGCTGCTGGCGTTAGTTCTCGTGATTCGATTGCTGACTCTCGCTTACTACGATCTCTACAGCTTGCGCGGCGAGTATTCTTACGTGGACGAAGCGGTGCGCGTCTTTAAGGCGACAGCGACGGGTTCGCTTCTGATCGTGGCGGCGGCGTTTCTCTTTCGCGGCGGATTTGAATACCGCGCTTTCTCATACGCGCGCGGCGTTTTCCTTCTCGACTTCGCGTTTGCGCTTGGCGTATTCGCCGCGTTGCGCTTCGCGGTGCGCGCGTCGCAGACGTTTGTGCGGCGGCGGGGAATCAATTTAATTCCGACGCTCGTCGTGGGTCGCGGCGAGGAGGCCGCGCAGTGCATTGAGGAGATGCGGGATCATCCCGAACTCGGCTACCGTGTGATCGGCGTGGTCGTCAACGACGCCTCTGACCACAACGCGCCTGAAGAGTTTGCGGGAGTGCCGGTCGTGTGCGGCGTGGACGATCTAACGGGGGCGATCCGAGAAACAAAAGCGAACGAGGTGATCATCGCGGACGTGGGCGTTTCGAGCGAACTGCTTTTTAACGTGATGATGAGAGTCGGGCGGGAGCGACGGGTGGAGTTTCGCATCGCGCCGAATCTGTTTAATTGTCTGCCGCGTAAAACCGAGATCGACCAGATCGGGCATCTGCCGATGATCCGGCTTTTCCGCGAGCCGCTGTCAAGCGCGGCGCGCGTGGCGAAGCGTCTGTCAGACATTTTAATTGCGACCTTTGCGCTCTGCGTCTTTGCTCCTGCGTGGCTGATCGTCGCCATCCTTATTAAACTCGATTCACGCGGCGCTGTGCTTTATAAACAGGAGCGCGTCGGGATGGACGGGCGCATTTTTCTCATCTACAAGTTTCGCACGATGAGCGCAAACGCCGATGATCGCCAGCACCGCGAATTTCAACGCCGCTACATCGAGGGGCATCCTGAGACGAACCTCGGCGATTCGGAACGCCCCGTCTATAAACTCCACACCGATCCGCGCGTCACACGGTCGGGGCGCGTGCTGCGGCGCTTGAGCCTCGACGAGTTGCCGCAGTTATTGAATGTCTTGCGCGGTGACATGAGCATCGTCGGCCCGCGCCCGCCGATCCCTTACGAAGTGGAAGCTTACGAGCTTTGGCATCGCAAGCGACTTGACATGAAGCCGGGCGTCACGGGATTGTGGCAGGTGTCGGGGCGCAACCGCCTCTCGTTTGACGACATGGTGCGACTCGATCTCTTCTACATCGAAAATTGGTCGCCGCTGCTCGACCTGCGTATCATACTGCGCACGCTCCCTGTGATGTTGCGCGGCGACGACGCATACTAATCTTTCCAATTAATGTATGAGTTTTCTAACGGCGGAGAGCGCACAAAAGCCGCGTGTTGCCGCGAGCGACTTGCAAACATCCGGCGTCGCCGTGTGGCTTGAGCGCGCAGCGGTCGGCTGTTTGTTTGCGATTGCCGTGTGCGCCCCGCATTCGATTGCGGCGACGCAAGGGTTTTGGGTGCTGGGGCTTTTGCTGTGGGCGGCGAGATTTGCGGTGCGCCCGCGCCCCACGTTGTTTCGCACGCCGATTGATCTTCCTTTGTTAATCTTCTTTTCGTTGACGGTGCTCGCCGCCGTTTTCTCTTACGCGCCGGACATCTCGATCAGCAAACTGCGGAGCGCGAGTCTGTTCACGATCCTGTTCCTCGTCGTGCAGAACGTACCTTCGCGCCGCGTGTTGCGCGCGCTCGTTGTCGCGCTCATCGCTTCGTGCATGATCAATGTGCTCTACACATTCGGCGAACGCGCGGTTGGGCGCGGCGTGCGCGTTGAGGGATTGGCGGCTGAAAGTTCGTTGCGCGCGGCGGGCATCTCCGATGGCGACACGCTGCTTGAATTGGACGGCGCGCCGTTGCACAGCCTCGCCGAAGTTGATAGCGCGGTCGCATCAGGCGCGCCGGGGCGGGCGCTTCCGCAGGTGAAAGTTTATCGCTATGAAGCGTTTCACGATTTCGACGTGCCGCGCGGCTACGTGCTATCGGGCGAGACGCCGGAAGCGAGACTCGGCGTTGGCGGTTGGTCGCGCGGGCGCGAGTGGCGCGCCGCTGGATTCTACGGACATTACACGACCTACGCCGAAGCGTTGCAACTGCTCGCGTCGCTCGCGCTCGGATTGCTCGTCGCATTGCATTTCAGGCAGCAGGACGGTTTTGGGCGAAGTTGGTTGACGCGGAAATCCGTTCTACTCGTCTGCGCGTTTGGTGGGTTGGGCATCGCGCTGCTGATGACGGTGACGCGCGCTTCGTGGCTCGCCTTTCTTGTGTCGGCGTTAACGATTGTCTTTGTCGGCGTGCGAAGTCGCCGCGTCGCGCTAGGCGTTGTGTGCGGTGTGGTGTTGCTCATACCACTTGGGCTTTTCGTGTTGCAGCAGAAGCGCAATGTTGGTTTCCTTGACCGCCGCGACGCTTCGACGACGTGGCGCACGACCGTCTACCGGGAGGGAATCGAACTGCTGTTCAAAAGCCCGCGCCACCTGCTGGTAGGGGTCGGGATGGATTCAATCAAACGCTTCTGGTCACAATGGGGAATGTTCGACGGGGGGCGACTGCCGCGCGGACATCTTCACTCGACGCCGTTGCAAATCGCGGTTGAGCGCGGCCTTCCATCTCTCGCGGCGTGGCTCTGGTTCCTCTTCGCCTACGGGCGGGCGTTGTGGCGATTGGTGCGCGGAAAGTTAGTTGATGATTGGATCGAAGGCGGACTCGTGCTCGGCGCGCTCGGCGGACTCGCCGGGTTATTCACGAGCGGCATCGTCCACTACAACCTCGGCGACTCGGAAGTGATCATGATCTTTTACTTCATCGCCGGACTCGCGCTCGTCGTGAATCGAGAGAGGATGGAAGAAGACGCGGCGCATAAGGTCGTAGCAAATACTTAGGTGACAAATTGGTAGTGATGTAAATTTGTGTTGTTGCTCAGAGAGAAATGTATAAGGGCGAAGTGTTGTCGGCAGAAACAAATGAGGAAATCTTCGTGCGGCTGTTGTGCTTTATTATAACTTCTGCTGTGTGCATAAAACTCTGAGATGCGCGCCAGCGATGGAGGCGGGCATTACGGGGCACATCTGGGAGTTGAGAGAATTATTAGGATGACGAAACGAATAATCAGAAAAGGCGACCGTAGCGTTCGCCTTATTGTTACATTGCAAATCTCTCATCTGATGAACTCTGACTCTGATCTGCTGATGTGTAAGTGCAAGTGTGGTCAATACTGTGAAGTGCCAGAGGTAAAGTTGCTTTCTGGAGAAATAACCGCTTGTCCTACGTGTCAGGAAAAAAAGAACCCTTACAAGAAAGCAACACACTATTAGGACACTACCATAGTCCCGCATCCTTGACACCCCGCGCTTCGCGCCGCTATTATCTTCGTTTCGGCTTTACCGCCTGAACTTCTCTTAAGCAATATGTTCGAGTCATTATCCGATAAACTGAAGCGCACGTTGAAGAATTTGCGCGGCGAAGGGAAGCTGACGCCGGAGCACGTTGATGCAGCGTTGCGCGAAATCCGGCTTGCGCTGCTCGAAGCGGACGTTAATTACAAAGTCGCCAAAGACTTTATCGCTTCGGTGAAGGCGAAAGCCGAAGGGCAGGACGTTTGGCAGGAGTTGAAGCCTTCGGAGCAGGTCGTCAAGATCGTCTACGATGAATTGGTTGAACTCTTGGGCGGTCAATCGTCGCGCCTCGTGTTCACAAAGCAGATTCCGAATGTCGTGATGATCGTCGGGCTGCAAGGTTCCGGTAAGACGACTTCGACGGGCAAGATCGCGCGCTGGCTCTCGAATAATCAGGAGCGCAAGCCGCTGCTCGTCTCGACGGACGTTAATCGTCCGGCGGCGCGCGAGCAGTTGAAAGTTATTGCGCGGGCGACGGGGCAGCAGATTTTTGAGATGCCGGAATCGAACGACGCAGTTGAACTCGCGCGCGCCGCGTTCGCTCATGCGCAGCAGACGGGCTTCGACACGCTGCTGATTGACACCGCCGGACGCCTTCACATTGACGATGCGTTGATGGAAGAACTCGTACAGATTAAGGGCGACACCCGACCCGTCGAAACTCTGTTTGTGGCTGATGCGATGACGGGGCAAGACGCGGTGCGCTCGGCCGAGGAGTTTCACCGCAGGGTCGGAATCACGGGCGTAGTTCTGACGAAGATGGACGGCGATGCGCGCGGCGGCGCGGCGTTGTCAATTAAACAGGTTATCGGTCAGCCGGTGAAGTTCGTCGGCGTCGGAGAAAAATACGACGCGCTTGAGCCGTTCTACCCTGACCGCATCGCGCAACGCATCATCGGCATGGGGGACGTTTTGTCGCTCATCGAAGAGGTGCAGTCGAAGGTTGACCAATCCGAAGCCGAAGAGCAGTTAAAGAAACTTCAGAAAAACGAATTCACGCTCGACGATTTTCGCGGTCAGTTGCGGCAGGTGAAGAAACTCGGTTCGCTCTCGAAATTGATGAAGATGCTGCCCGATCAGCTTTTGGGCGGCATGGGGATGCCGCAGTTGGATGAAGAGCAGTCGGCGCAAATGGAAAAAGAACTAAAGCGCACAGAGGCGATCATTGATTCGATGACGATTGAGGAGCGAAACGATCATCGGATTTTGAACGCGGGCCGCCGTCGCCGCATCGCCAAAGGGTCGGGCACGGGGGTCGCGGAAGTAAATTCTTTAATCAAGCAGTACGTCGAGATGCGCGGGATGATGCGTCAACTCTCCGGCTCCGGGCTGTTCGGCGGCGCGGGCGGCAGCGGCGGCGGTGGCGGCATGAAGGGAAGCATGATGCGGCGCATGGCGGGCATGATGGGAATGCCGGATTTAAGCGGCATGATGGGCAATGGCGGTGATGGCGACGCGGAAGGGCTACCGGCAATGCCAGGCGGCGGAAACTCCGCGCGCAAAAAGAAGAAGGCGAGACATAAGAAAAAGAGGTAGTAAGCAGTAGGCTGTGAGCAGGGAAAGAAAAAGGTTTTACTGCTTACTACTCACTTCATACGGAGGATGAAATTTTGTTAGCAATTCGATTGATGCGCATGGGCGCGAAGAAGCGGCCGTCGTATCGTGTGATCGTTAAAGAGAAGTTGACGAAGCGCGACGGTGGTTACATCGAGAACGTCGGGATTTACAATCCGACGCGCGACCCGGCCGAGGTGCGGCTGAACATGGAGCGCGTGCGCTACTGGATGGAGCGCGGCGCGCAACCGACCGACACAGTGCGGCAATTGATCAAGAAGCACGGCAACGCGCAGCAGCAACCGGAAGGACAAGACGCCGGGGCGAGCAACGCTTCCGCCGCTCCTGCCGTTTAAGTTTTTCGCCCGCGCTCCGGTTTTTCGCTTCACCGTTCGCTTTGTCAGCGGATGTTTCGGCGAAAGGTATGTGCCGATGAAAGAAGCTGTCGAAATGATCGTCAAGGCTTTGGTGAACGAGCCGGAGGCGGTCGAGGTGCGCGAAGTCGAAAGCGAGCGCGGGGCAGTGATGATTGAGGTGCGCGTCGCGCAAACGGATGTCGGCAAAGTGATCGGGCGACAGGGAAGCACGATCCGCGCTCTTCGTTCCGTGCTTCACGCGGCGGGCTTAAAGCGCAACCGACGCTTCGTGTTGGATATTCTGGAATGATTGGGCGGCTGGAGATTGAAAAGGCGGCGAATGACGATCAAAATGAATTGGTCGCCGTCGCACGGGCAATGAGAACGAGGGGGTTGCGCGGCGAGTTGGTCGCTGAAATCCTGACCGACTTCCCCGAACGCTTCGCTGATAGGGAAAAGCTCGTCGCCGTTTTTCCGTCGGGAGCGCGTCAAGAAGTTGAGCTTGACTCTTTCTGGTTGCAGAAGGATCGCGTAATTCTTAAATTTAAGAACTACGATTCGATTGAGGCGGCGGAAAAGTTGGTCGGGTGCGAACTCGCCGTGCTTGAGAGCGAAACAATCGAGCTGGAGGAAGATGAGTTTTACGATTGGGAATTGGTGGAGTGCACGGTCGAGACTGTTGAAGGCGAGAGCATCGGGCGCGTGCGAAGAGTTTGGCATACGGGCGGCGTGCCATTGCTCGTCGTAGAGGGAGAGCGGGGCGCGGAACATCTGATTCCGCTCGCGGAGAAGATTTGCGTGGAGATTGACACGGAGCGCAAATTGATTCGCGTCGATCCGCCTGACGGATTGTTAGAGCTGTGAGAGATTTTTGATTTTAGATTTGCGGTTTTTGATTTAAGAGCAGAGTTTAGGATCGAGCTTACATATCGGTTTTGAAGTCGCAAATCGGCAATCAAAAATCAAAAATTCTATCGTGCTTCGCTTTGACATCATTACGATCTTCCCCGATTACTTTCGTTTGATCTTTGATTACGGGATTGTGCGGCGCGCGCGTGCGGGCAGTTTGATTGAAATCAACACGCACGATCTACGCGGTTGGACACAAAACCGTCACCGCACGGTTGACGACCGACCGTTCGGCGGCGGCGATGGAATGATCCTGAAGCCCGAACCCGTGTTTGCCGCCGTTGAGGATTTGACGGGCGCGCGGCAAAGGAGCGAGTTGAAGAATGAGACGCGCGTCGTGCTGCTTTCGCCGCAGGGTTGCGTCTTCGATCAAAAGCTTGCTGCCGAGTTGTCCGAAGCGGAGCAGATAGTTTTGATTTGCGGGCGTTACGAGGGAGTTGATGAGCGCGTTGCCGAACGTCTCACGACGGACGAGATTTCAATCGGTGATTACGTGCTGTCGGGCGGAGAGGCGGCGGCGGCCATCCTCGTTGATGCGATTGTGCGGCTCGTGCCGGGCGCGTTGGGCAGTGAAACTTCCGCCATCAACGAATCGTTTTCTGAAGGGCTGCTTGACTACCCGCACTACACGCGCCCGCCGGACTTTCGCGGAAGCCGCGTGCCGGATATTTTACTCGGCGGTAATCACGCCGAGGTCGCGCAGTGGCGACGCCGTGCGGCGTTGAGAAAGACGAAACGCAACCGCCCCGATCTGTTGGAGCGGATTGTTTTGAGTGAAACCGAGAAGGCGTGGCTTGACGAAGAAGGAATCGGTGACGAAAGCTAAATCGCCCGCCGCATGATTCAAGCAAAACTATTTTGTAGACGGAGTTGTGATCATGAATCGTTTGGATAATATCGAGCAACCGCAGTTGCGCACGAATGTTCCCGAATTTCAGCCGGGCGACACGGTGCGCGTCCATGTGCGCATCAAGGAGACAGAGACGAAAGAGCGCCTACAGGTTTTCGAGGGCGTGGTGATCGCGCGCAAAGGCGGCGGCGTGCGCGAAACCGTCACGGTGCGCAAGGTGAGTTTCGGCGTCGGGGTGGAGAGAATCTTTCCGCTTCATGCGACGATCATCGATCATATTGACGTTATCAAGCGCGGTCGCGTGCGTCGCGCGAAACTCTACTACATGCGCGAACTTCGCGGTAAAGCCGCCCGCATTCGCGAGCGCGACACGCGCCAGACGAAAGACCCCAACACGGGGCAGGCGCAAGGCGCATCGGCCGCCGGTAAAAAGTAAAATTGGGAATTGTCATTCCAAGAGCGGCGGCGACCATTCCGGCGCGTGAATTGTCGCTTATCCTTATCGGCGCATGAACGAAAGTTCGACGACAAGTTCTCGCACGACGAAAAAAGGAAAGCGGGTGTCCGCCGTCGGCGTTGAATTTGAGACGCGGGCGCGCGACGGCGGCTACCGCTTCATCGCCGGATTGGATGAAGTCGGGCGCGGCGCGCTTGCTGGCCCCGTAGTCGCCGCCGCCGTGATACTCGACCCCGAAGCGCCTTTACCCATCGGTCTCGACGACTCGAAAAAGTTGAGCGCGGGAGAGCGCGAACGCATCGCGGGCGAACTGCGGCAGATGGTTCTCGCTTATTCCTACGGCGTCGTCACTCCCGAAGAGATCGACCGCATCAACATCCTGCAAGCGACGCGGCGCGCGATGCTCGAAGCGTCTCGCGCGCTCGACCCGAAACCCGATTACCTGCTTATTGACGCGCTTCAATTGAAAGAGACAGGACTTCCGCAGCAGGCGATCATTCGTGGTGATGCGATCTCGGCTTCGATTGCCGCCGCGTCCGTCATCGCCAAAACTTACCGCGACCAATTGATGCGCGACTACGATTCAATTTACCCGCACTACGGTTTCGCGCGCCACGTCGGTTACGGCACGCGCACGCATTTAGCGGCAATCGCCGCGCACGGCGCGTGTCCGATTCATCGTCGAAGCTTTCGCGGCGTGCTCCCCGGTGCGCCATAACAAAGCTTGTTGTGCTGCTTCGCGCGCCCGCCCGACTCAATGCCTTATGCGATTCGTTTTCTGCTCAGAGCCGTTCTCACCTTTGCGCGTCGAAGCCGCTTACGCGGGTGAAGCTAGCGCGGCGCAGGAGCTTGGCTTTGAATTTGATTTGATAGATTTTGAAGCGTTGGTTGACGCCGGAAATCCGCTCGCCGCCACCCGTAAGGTTAAAGAGCAAGCAGCGCCAACCACTGCCATTTATCGCGGCTGGATGCTCAAGCCCGAAACCTATTCGCGGCTGCATGATGCTTTATCGAAGCGCAATCTTCACTTAATAAATTCACCTGCGGAGTACAAGCATTGTCATCATCTGCCCGAATCTTATTCGATCATTAAAAGTTACACGCCCGCGACGGTTGCGTTAAAGCTGGATTCGGATTTCAGCTTCGACGAAGTTATGCGGCATCTCTCCGCGTTTGGCGACAAGCCTTTGGTTTTGAAAGACTATGTGAAATCGAGGAAGCACGAATGGCACGAAGCGTGTTTTATTCCTTCGGCTTCGGATCGCGCACAGGTTGAGCGCATCGTCAATCGGTTTATTGAGTTGCAGGGCGATGACATAAACGAAGGTCTTGTTTTTCGTGAGTTCGTCGAATTTCAACCGCTCGCCAATCACTCCAAAAGCAAAATGCCCCTGACCAAAGAGTTTCGCCTGTTTTTTCTCGATGGCAAGCTGCTTGAATGTTGCGAGTATTGGGACGAAGGTGATTATGATGAGAGTCGCCCGCCGGAAAACACTTTTGCTGACGTGGCGCGTCAAATTCAAAGCCGATTTTTACTATGGACATCGCCCAACGGCTTAACGGGGAGTGGATGATCGTCGAACTCAGCGACGGGCAAGTGGCAGGTTTACCCGACAACGCCGACGTTAGAGGATTTTATCGAACTTTGAAAAATCGGTTGCTGAAGGTGTGATCAAGAGTAACAGCAAAAGATGAACGGAAGCAGCCAATCGCTTCACATCGGTATTGACGCGCACGCTGTCGGCACGGGGTTGGCGGGCAACGAGACGTACATTGCAAATCTCGTCGAAGCTCTCGCCGCGCTCGACACTCCGCATCGGTTCACGCTTTATGTAACGAAGAAGGCGGCCGTCGAGCGTTTTCGTAATCGGTGGCCGCACGTCGCGGTGCGCCGCACGCTGCCACATTCGCCGTTGGTGCGCATACCCGTGACGCTTGCTGTCGAGTTGCGCCGCCACAGGGTTGATCTGCTTCATGTGCAATTCACCGCGCCGCCCTTCGCGCCGTGTCCGGTGGTGACGACGATCCACGATCTCGCTTTCGAGCACATCCCCGAAACTTTCAAGCGCCGTAGCTTCTTGCAGTTGCGTCTCACCGTGCGCCGCACGGCGCGGCGCGCCGCGCACATCATCACGCCCTCGGAGTTTTCGCGTCAGGACGTGATTAAAACTTACCGGATCGCGCCTGAACGCATCAGCGTCACGCCGGAAGCGGCCGCCGCCCACTTCGCGCCTGTCGAAGACGGGAGAATGATCGAGCGCACGAAGCAGCGTTACGGCATCAACGGCGATTATATTCTTGCGGTCGGCTCGATTCAGCCGCGCAAGAATCTGCCGCGACTGATTCGTGCTTACGCTAGCTTGCGCCGCAAGCGACCTGAAGGTAATCTGCCGCAGTTGGTGTTCGTCGGCAAACAGGCGTGGCTTTACGCCGAAACGCTGCGCGCGCTCGGAGAGTCAGAAGTTAAAAACCAAACGCTGCTTACAGGCTATGTGCCTGAGGAGGATTTACCCGCACTCTATTCGGGCGCGCTCTGCTTCGTTTACCCGTCGTACTTCGAGGGCTTCGGTCTGCCGCCTTTGGAAGCGATGGCGTGCGGCGCGGCCGTCATCACCGGCAATCGAACGAGCTTGCCAGAAGTCGTGGGCGACGCGGCTTTAACCGTCAACCCGTTCGATGAAGAAGAACTCGCGGCGGCAATCGGAAAATTGATTGACGACGAAAACCTTCGCGCCCTTTTGCAACGTAAAGGTGTCGAGCGCGCCGCGCAATTTAGCTGGCGGCAAACGGCACAACTGACTTTAGCGGCTTACGAACAAGCAGCAAAAGGAACGCAGAAGTATGAACGATGAAGTGATAGACAAAAGTTTTGTTATTACCGTTCCGCGTTCATCGTTCCGCGTTCATACTTTCTTATTATGCGTTTAGCGATCTTGGGGACACGGGGCGTGCCCGCTTCTTACGGCGGCTTTGAGACTTTCGCCGAACAACTTTCGACTCGCCTTGCGGCGCGCGGTCACGACGTAACGGTTTACTGCCGCTCGCATTACGTCTCCCCGCGTCAACTCGAATACAGGGGCGTGCGCCTCAAAGTGTTGCCGACGATCAGGCACAAATATCTCGACACCGTTGTACACACCTTCCTCTCCGCCGTCCATGCCGCCTCGCGCGGCCGCTACGATGCCGCGCTCATCTGCAACGCCGCGAACGCCCCCTTCGCTTCGCTCCTGAGAATTGCGGGCACGGGCGTCGCCATCAATGTTGATGGGCTTGAGCACAAACGCCGCAAGTGGAATCTCTTGGGGCGCTGGTACTACCTCGCCGCCGAGCGTTTAGCGACGCAGCTGCCGAACGAGATCGTGACGGACGCGCGCGTAATTCAAGATTACTATCTCACACGCTACAACGCGGCTTCGACGATGATCGCTTACGGCGCAGATATCGAACGCCGCGCCGACGCAT
>JACCYN010000356.1 GCA_013696465.1 Pyrinomonadaceae bacterium | reverse complement strand
CCCGATTCCACGCGCGCCGCCCGTGACAACTGCGACCAGTCCTTTGATTTGTAAGCTTTCTGTCATTCGCAGAATTATTACCGATTAAACCTGAATCCGGCTCTCCCGCACTTTTGGTGCTAAGAATTCCGCCAACCGACTGAAGCAGCGTGGCTTACAGGATTCCCTAATCAGGTTGACCGAAGCCCGCAAAGCTCCTGAGGAGAGCACTTAAAGACACCTTGCACCAAATGTGCAGATAACCCACCTAACCTTAGATGTTATCGGACCCATTAGGTAGTGGGGCTACTGAACTTGAACGATCAACTTTGACTTTTCACGCTAACAAAATTCTTTACGGTTCAAAGCTTTGTGTGTAGTAGCCACCGCCGCGACATGGGCGGCAGAGCGTTCTGCCTGCTTCTCTTACCTCGCGGCCGTCGTTAATACCCTCGCCGCATTCGTCGCAACTGACGCGCGAGCGGGGTCGTCCGGGTTGATCCATCACGTTATAAAGAACTTCAACAGCCGCGATCTTAAACAACTCCTTGTCATCCAGTTCCCGATACGTGCGCATCTGTCTTTCTTTACGATTCTCAATCTGCGGAAAGAGTTTGTCCGCCAGCAAGCGCGATTCGTCTCGCGCCGCAATTCGGATTGCCCGCCCGGTGTCAAGATTAAAAAAAGTGGCGGCCACCTTACCGTAATCCGCATACTTCAAGCTTCTCCGCCCCAAACGCACCCCGGTTGCGGCGCTCACGGCATCCGCCACACACCTGTCAATCTCAACCCACACGATCAGCTTCTTGCGATCCGCTCCGCGCGGGTCTTCCACCTCTATCAGCCGACAGCCGAGAACCGCCATCCGTGCGCCGAGCACCTGCCCGGCACAGAGATGACCGTGCAGGGTTTGGCATTCACTTAAAATCTCGTCAAGCGTCTGCTGCACAGTTATTTATGTCTAACACCTTAACGCTACAAGTGAGATTTTTGAGCATCAGTTTCCGAATCAGTAAAGTAAATACTTCCGGCGTAGCTCCTCAAATCGCTCCAAGTCCCTCTGCCACGAAGCTTCGATAGTTTCCAGTGAATCGCCGCGCTCAATCGCTTCGCGCAATTTTGTTGTTCCCGCGATCACATCAAACGGATTACGGTCGAAGACGTACTCGTAAGGCGGCTCTTTCCAACGAAAACCCTCTCCGTACATGTCATACGCCAATTTGATCGTCGCAATCCCTGCGATCACCGGCTCGAATTGATGCCGATCTAAAATGTGCATCTGCGCTCCGCCGCACGTCCGCCCGGCGTGTTTCTGAAAAGTCGGCAGAAAGTTCGCCGCGCGAAATCGCACTCCTGCTAAACCGAAACGCTCCAGACGGCGTGTATATTCCGCCGCCTCAACATATGGCGCCCCGAAGAGTTCAAACGGGCGCGTCGTTCCCCGCCCCTCGCTCATTCCTGTCCCCTCAGCATGCACCGTTCCCGGAAAAACAATCGCCGAGTCGAGCGTCGGCATATTTGGAGAAGGCATCACCCATGGCGCATCAGTTTCGTCAAAATACTGTTCGCGCGACCACCCTTTCATGGTGACGATTTCCAATTCGGGGTTTAATCCGTATTCGTCACGAAACATCCCTGCTAATTCGCCGATTGTCATGCCGTGACGAGTTGGAAGCGGAAATTGACCGACGAACGATTCCTGCCCGACCTCCAGCACCGTGCCCGCCACGCGCTCGCCGCCAATCGGATTCGGACGGTCGCACACCACAACCTTCTTTCCGTATTTAACGGCTGCACGCATACAGTTCGCCAGCGTGTAGATGAAAGTGTAGATGCGGCAACCGACATCCAGCATGTCGAAAACGAGCACATCAACATTCTTCAGCATCTCTTCTGTCGGCTCGCGCGTCTCGCTATAGAGCGAGTAGACGGGCACCTTCGTTTCGCGGTCAAAGTCGTGCGGCGTCTCCACCATGTTGTCCTGCACATCGCCGCGAATGCCGTGCTGCGGGCCGAACAAAGCGGTTAAATTAATTTCCGAGTGTTCCTTGAAGAGATCGGCCGCGTGACGGAATTCATGATCCACCGACGCTTGGTTGCAGACGACCCCGACGCGCGCGCCGCGCAAGCTTCCGACTCGTTCGGTCAAAAGTCTCTCAACGCCGAGTTGCGTGCGGCGTCCGCTTCGCACCGCGCCACTCAATTTTTTATCCTCCGCCGGTCGCCGCCCGGATTCTTCCTCTACGCTCAACGTGTTGTTCATAAATTGTTGTTTCAGCCTCGATGACAAGTTTAGCAATCCGCGACCGTAATCTCGTATTTCGTCAATCCAATTTGCATTTTCGACGGAGGTACGCGCGGTAAGTACTGCCCCCGATTCCTCTTCAGATGGAATCTTGATATCCGAATGCGTTGTCTGACGCGCCGCTTCCAAATTCACCCCGCGTTCGTTAAGGATCGTCCACGCAATTGACTGTTCGTCGCGCAGCAGCCCTAACAGCAGATGTTCCGTCCCGATGTGACGGTGATGAAGACAATCTGATTCTTGATGAGCGTAAGCGAGCACGCGCTTCGTGGCAGCCGACAATGGCAATTCTACGGAAGCTGAAATCTTTTCTTTGAAAGTTGAACGTGTTTTGACCTCCGCCCCAATCTCCGTTAACGCAGAATATGGAATCAAATCCCTCAACACATTTTTGTCTTCGCGCAGCAAACCTAAGAGCAGATGTTCCGGCTCAATGGCCGGAGCGCCGAACTGACTCGCCTCATAGCGCGCAAAGAAGATCACCCGCCGCGCTTTATCAGTATAGCGCTCAAACACTCTGTTTTCTCAAGTTACGAACCGTTAGCATAGGTACTACTTTAACCAAAGCAGCATGAAATTTAAGCATTCCAACTTCACCCGCACAAAACAGAACCGCCGTTGACATTCAACACCTCGCCCGTAATGTGCCGCGCCCATTCGCTGCAAAGGAAAACGACGGGGCGGGCGATATCATCCGCCGTCGCAATTCGTTTGAGCGGTATCGTCGCTTCAATCTTACGGCGAGTTGCCGCGTCCGCGAACACTTCGGAATTCATCTCCGTATCAACCCAGCCGGGCGCGACCACGTTGACCGTGATGCCATCTTCAGCCAATTCCGCCGCCAGTGATTTTGCAAAAGAAATTTGACCGCCCTTCGATGCCGCATAATTAGAGACGTTTGCTTCACCACGCTGCCCTGCGGTTGAACTAACGATGACGATCCGCCCGAACTTTTGTTTCTTCATTAACGGCACGGTCGTGCGGCACACCGTCCATGTGCCGCGCAGGTTCACATCAAGCACGCGATCCCAAAGCTCTTCGCTGATCTCTTCCACCGGAGCGCCCTCCCAGACGCCAGCATTGCAGATCAATATGTCCACGCGCCCGAAATGTTTGCGCGTCTCCTCAATCAGCCGCTCGGCTTCAGGCAGTTTCGTCACGTCGGCACGCACGGACATAGCGCGCACACCCCTCCGCTCTGCTGCTCGCACCGCTTCGTTTGCGGCATTTTCGTTTTCCACAAAGTTAACCACCACGTCCGCACCCACCTCCGCCAAACGCTCGACGATTGCCCGCCCGATTCCACGCGCGCCGCCCGTGACAACTGCGACCAGTCCTTTGATTTGTAAGCTTTCTGTCATTCGCAGAATTATTACCGATTAAACCTGAATCCTTTATGTTATCGGACGCTTAGAGCGCGTAAACATTCTCTTTTGTTTTTTCGCTCGCGCTTTCCCTGTACTTTCGCGCCGCTTCAACAAAATTGCTAAAGATACTTTCTGACAGCTTGTCGTCCCGCCACGCGATTTCAGGATGCCATTGTACGCCAAGCAGAAAACGATCTTCGCGCGTATCTTCCACCGTTTCGATCAAGCCATCAGCCGCCCACGAAGTTGCGCGCAAATTTTCTCCCACCACGTCAATCGCTTGGTGGTGATGGCTATTGACATTCACGCTTTCGCTTTTGACCAACTGACTGAGGAGACTTTCCGCGAGCAGACGCACGCGATGCGAATGGCGTGTGCGCGGCGCTCCCTGCTCGTGTTTGATCGCTTGCGGCAGTTCGCTGTTGATGTCCTGCATAAGGGTTCCGCCGCGCGCTACGTTGAGCGCCTGCATCCCAAAACAGATCGCTAGTAGCGGCATACGCCGTTTCTCCAACTCCTCCAGCACCAATCTGTCCGTCTCGTCCTTTAACGGATGAACCTCGCCGAGTCTCGGATGCGGCTCGCGCCCGTAACTCGACGGATCAACGTCCGACGCGCTGCCCGGAAGCAACACGCCGTCAAGTCGCTCCATCACGTGGGCGATGTATTCACGCTCCGGGATCAGCGCGATGTGGAGCGGCACTCCGCCGAAGGCTTCGACAGCTTCGCTATAATCGCGCCCCAGATAAAATCTGTCGCTTGACAACTCATGCCGCATCGTGATGCCAATCACCGGACGACTATTATTGCGCACCGACGCTTTCCTCCACCGCTTCTCTACCGGAGTTGATCGTCCGGTGATTCAAAGATTTCGATTTCAAGTTCCTATTCATAAACCGTTTCATCATAACTCAAAACCAATGATTCTGACGATGCATCTGCATTAAACTACAACCAGAAATCAGCCTTTTCACTTTTACAACTTGACTTCGCTCTATACTGCTTTTTATAGTGCTTTGTTTCCAACAATGAAAAATAAAAATCTTTCGATCCGCAGCACCACAATTGTTCTCGTCCGACGCCATGGGCGCGTCGCAATGGCCGGTGATGGGCAGGTCACACTCGGCGAAACTGTGATGAAGAGCGGCGCACGTAAAGTCCGCCGCATCTACAACGACCGCATCCTCGCCGGATTCGCCGGAGCCTCGGCCGACGCCTTCTCGCTGTTGACACGCTTTGAGTCAAAAGTCGAACAGTATCACGGCAATCTCGAACGCGCGGCGATTGAACTCAGCAAGGATTGGCGTACTGACAAAATTCTGCGCCACCTCGAAGCTCTGCTCATCGTCGCCGACGCCAAAAGCTCTTTTCTGCTTTCCGGCAATGGCGACGTGATCGCGCCCGATGAGGAAAACGAAGTGCTCGCTATCGGTTCTGGCGGCTCATTCGCCCTCGCCGCCGCTCGTGCCCTCCTCGCTCACACCGAGTTGAACGCGGCCGAGATCGCTAAGGAAGCATTGCGCATCGCCAGTGATATTTGCATTTACACGAACCAGAACATCATCTCCGAAGAACTTTGAGCGGAATTTTCAAGCTTTTTTTCTTTTCGAATGTCGGCATGACGACGTTTCACGTTTTACATTAAACTTACGAGGCTTGCTATTCCAAAATCCGAAACAACGCTGGTGGCAGTCTCTTTGAAAACATTATTCCTAATCGTTACTATCAATTAGACGATGGTTATTTATCTTTCAGGTGAGGTTGAAGAAGCGCGTCTGGACGATATGACCCCGCGTCAGATCGTCGCCGAACTCGACAAGCACGTTGTCGGACAGGGAGCGGCCAAGCGCGCCGTTGCTGTCGCACTTCGTAACCGTGTGCGCCGCCAAAAGCTGCCGCCCGAGATGGCGGCCGACGTGATGCCGAAAAACATCATTATGATCGGCTCTACAGGCATCGGCAAAACCGAGATCGCTCGCCGCCTCGCGCGCATGTCCAATTCGCCGTTCCTCAAAGTCGAAGCCTCGAAGTTCACTGAAGTCGGCTACGTCGGACGCGATGTGGAAAGTATGATCCGCGACCTCACCGAGATCGCCGTCGAGATGACGCGCGTCGAAAAAGCGGAAGAGATCGCCGATAAAGCCGAAGCGGCCGCCGAAGAGCGCGTGCTCGATCTGCTTCTTCCCTCGTCGTCGCGCGCCGCTTACTTTGATTTCGACGCCGAAACAACCGATCAACCCGTCGTCCCGACAGATGAATCGGCGTTGCGCGAGGACGGAGCGGCGAATCGCACGCGCGAAAAATTGCGCGATCAACTGCGCGCCGGAAAACTCAACAACCGCATTGTCGAACTCGAAGTGCGCGAACGCTCTTTTCCGACCATCGAGGTTGCCGGGCCTCAAGGTGTCGAGGAGATGGGCATCAACATGAAAGATATGCTCGGCAATCTTTTTCAGGGGCGCACGAAGCGGCGGAAGATGCGCGTTGATGAGGCGATGGAGAATCTCGTACAGGAAGAGGAGGAGCGGCTGATTGATATGGACGCAGTGGCGCGCACCGCGCTCGACCGCGTTGAATCCTCTGCGATCATTTTCCTCGATGAGATCGATAAGATTGCCGGGCGCGAAACAGGGGCGGGGCCTGATGTTTCACGTGAAGGCGTGCAACGCGATATTCTACCTATCGTCGAAGGCACAACCGTCAACACGCGCTACGGGATGGTTAAAACCGATCACATCCTGTTCATCGCCGCCGGAGCTTTCCACGTTAGCAAACCCTCGGACTTGATCCCGGAACTGCAAGGGCGTTTTCCGATTCGCGTCGAACTCGAAGCTTTGACCATCGAAGACTTCAAGCGGATTATGACCGAGCCGAAGAACTCGCTGCTGAAACAATACCGCGCGCTCCTTGAAACTGAAGGCATTGAACTCGATTTCACTGACGACGCCGTTGATTCCGTCGCCCGCTACGCCGCCATTGTCAACGAGCAAACCGAAGACATCGGCGCGCGCCGCCTGCACACGATTCTCGAAAAGGTTCTCGACGAAATTAGCTTCGAGGGGCCGGACATCGAACCGAAGCAGCAGAAGGTTGACGCCGCTTACGTCGAGCGCACACTCGCCGACATCGTGAAGGATCAAGACCTCAGCCGCTACATCCTATGATGAAGGCAAAAGTAAAAAGGCAAAAGGCAAAAGAGGGAAAAAGCAGATCGATTCTTCTTTTTACCTTTTTACTTTTGCCTTTTGCCTTGACCTTTTCCGCCTGCGGCAAACGTCGCCCGCCGCTGCCGCCCGTCGAGCGAGTGCCGCAGCGCACCGAACTTCTTTCCGGTGCGCAACGCGGCAATCAAGTGGCTCTCGGTTGGCCCGCCCCGCGCCGCAATGCCGCCGATACGAGCGTCTTGAGCATTCGTCGGATTGATGTCTACCGATTGGCCGAGCGTCTCACCGACCCTTTGCCGCTCACCGAAGAGCAGTTCGACGCGCGTTCGACTTTGATCGGCACAATCACTTCGGAAGAAATCGAAAGAGGCGGTGCAACGCTCACCTACACGGATACGTTGACGCTCGCCGGAGAACCTGTGCGCCTGCGCTACGCCCTTCGCTACGTTAACGCTTCCGGTCAGCGCGCCGCGTTCTCTAATTTTCTGTTGATCGAACCGGCCGCGCGCATCAGCCTTCCGCCGACTCTTACCGGAGTTACGCCGACCGAACGCGCCGTTCTGGTGCAGTGGACAGCTCCCGCAGCAAATATAGATGCCTCAACGCCCGCCAACATACTCGGCTACAATGTCTATCGCGCCACCCCCTCGCAAGCCGAAGGCGGTCAGACGCCCCTTAACACTGCTCTTATTACGCGCACGGAATACGAAGACCGTAATTTTTCATTCGGCGAAGAATATTCTTACGTCGTCCGCGCCGTTTCGCTCGGCACGAACGGAGCGCAAGTCGAGAGTTTGAATTCCAACAGTTTAACTTTCACTCCGACTGACGTATTTGCTCCGTCAGCACCGACTGCAATCACCATCGCCGCTGCGCCCGGTAAACTTTCGCTCTTCTTCCCGGCGAATCGCGAACGCGATGTCGTCGGCTACGAAATTTATCGCTCAACCGACCCCGATCAACCGAAAGAGAGCTGGACGAAATTAACGCGCACGCCCATTCCGCGCACAACTTACACGGACGAAAATCTCGAATCCGGGAAAAGATACTACTATTACGTTACGGCCGTTGACGCTGCCGGTAACGTCAGCGCGCCTTCCGAAGCGGTCTCGGAGCTTGTGCCTTAAGCAATGCAAATCTGTCGCTGTTCGCATCGGAACTTTCAATCACCTTTTTACGGCTCAATCGAGAGCGGTGAAATCTTTATGATTGCTAATGTTTTCGGCAATGACTTAAAGAAAAACCTTAACTCACAATCAGTGCCCTTACAAGAAGTTAAATTGCTTGCACCGGTCGTCCCCTCCAAGATAGTATGCGTCGGACGCAATTATGCGGATCATGCTCACGAACTCGGCAACGCCGTGCCCGTTGAACCGCTTCTCTTCCTCAAGGCTCCCTCTTCAATCGTCGCGCACGGCGAAACAATTGAACTCCCTTCCGCTTCGTCGCGCGTCGAATATGAAGGCGAACTTGCCGTCGTTATCGGACGCCGCGCGCGCCGCATCACGGCGGATGAAAATCCCTTCCATTATGTGCTCGGCTATACGTGCCTTAACGATGTCACGGCGCGCGACCTACAGAAGAAGGATGTGCAATTCACGCGCGGCAAATCCTTCGACACCTTTTGCCCTGTCGGGCCCTTTATCGTCACTGATCTCGATCCGTCGGCTCTCTCAATCGAAACGCGCGTCAACGGCGAAGCGCGCCAGCGCGGGAACACCCGTGATATGATTTTTCCCGTTGCGCACTTGCTTCGCTACATCTCCGAACACATGACGCTCGAAGCCGGAGATTTAATCGCCACGGGCACTCCGGCGGGCGTCGGGC
>JACCYN010000351.1 GCA_013696465.1 Pyrinomonadaceae bacterium | reverse complement strand
CGCACGGTGCTCGGCAGCGCGGCTCGTTCAAGCATCTGTTAGCATCACTGAAAGCGCGAAGTGGAACGTTTAATCGCTCCCCGTTTCGCGCTTTCTTTGTTCATCGCCTTACGCTGTAAACAGCCGCGCTGTATAATGGGTGACTTTGGAAATCGTAGAACTACGCGCGGCAAGGGATCGAGTTGAATGACTTCAGCAAGCATCACTGTATTGACAAGCGCGGCGCGCAATCCTTACGCTGCTTTTCTCGGCGAGAAAAATCCGATGCGCGTTTTGGCGGCGACGCCCGCGCGTCTCAAGAAAGTGGTCGAAGGATTAACGCCGCGCCAGATCGCGCGTCGACCGCAACCCGATAAGTGGTCAATCGCCGAGATGGTCGCGCATCTGGCTGACGTTGAACTCGTCTTCAACGTGCGTTGCCGCTTAATGTTGTTTGAAGAAAACCCGACGCTCGCCCCCTTCGCGCAAGACGCTTGGATGAGAGGGTGGCAACGCGAACGCGAACCTTTCGCGGAGACGATGAATCGTTTCCAAGTTTTACGTGGTTCGATGCTGCGTCTGCTGCGGGGCGCGTCGCCCTCCGACCTTGCGCGCACCGGCCGCCACATCGAATACGGTACAGAGCAGGTCAGCGACTACGTTGCGAAGCTTGCGGGTCACGATCTTAATCATCTGACGGGGCTTGAGTCCTTGAGAAAACGGATGTTCTCGTAAAGCATTGCTGCTTGTTGATGCAAATAAAAACGAGAAGTTTGACAAGGGTAACGCTTGCGAGGTGAGTGCAAACGTTTCTTCCGTCCATCACGGGCGTGATTGAATGCTGTAGGTTTTGATCTTCGAGTTGAGCGTCGTCGCGTTCATGCCGAGCAAGCGCGCGGCGCGTGATTGACGCCCGCCGGTTTGTTCGAGCGCGCGACGGATGAGATCGATCTCGAAGCGGCGCACTTCGTCGTAGAAATTGACGCCACGCCCTGCGTCGAGCGCCACGCCTGCGTCCGACCCTCCGGCGATTGCGCCGATGGTCGGTGATTCTGTCATCTCGCGCGGCAAACACGCGCGCGTGATCTCCGGTGTCGGCGCGATCACGACGGCGCGCTCGACGACGTTTTCCAATTCCCGCACGTTGCCCGGCCACTGGTAAGTTTCCATCAAAGCTAAAACGTCGGGCGCGATCTGATCCGAAACCGTGCGGTTGTTCTCCTCGTTGTACTTGCGGATGAAATGCTGCGCGAGGGCGAGGATGTCTTCGCGGCGTTCGCGCAACGGAGGAAGATCAATCGGCACCACAGCGAGACGGTAATACAAATCTTCCCTGAACGCTCCTTGCCGCACGGCTTCTTTGAGATCGATGTTGGTGGCGGCGATGATGCGCACGTCTACCTTGCGCGGCGCGGTGTCGCCGAGCGGCGTGAACTCGCGCTCTTGGATCACGCGCAGAAGTCTCGCTTGTGTCTCCGGCGGGATGTCGCCGATCTCGTCGAGAAAAATCGTGCCGCCGTCGGCGACTTCAAATAATCCCTTCTTCGCCGCGACCGCACCCGTAAACGCGCCCCTCGTGTGACCGAATAACTCGGACTCCAGAAGTTCTGACGGGATGTTGGTTGAATTAACGGGCACAAAAGTTTTCGCCGCGCGCGGACTTTGCTCGTGGATGGCTTTGGCGATCAATTCCTTGCCCGTCCCCGACTCGCCCATAATTAAAACAGTCGAACGGGCTGGCGCGACTTGATCGACGAGGCTGAAGACGCCGCGCATCTTCTCGGAACGCCCGATGATTGAATCGCGCTCGACGCTGCGACTCATCGCGCGCCGCAGACTCCTCCGCTCTTCCTCTTTGCGCCGCCGCTTGATTCCCTCGGCAACCGTCTCCGTGATCTGCTCGTTGCGAAACGGCTTGCGGACGCAGCCGAACGCCCCGCGCTCCCACGCGGCAATCGCAGTGTCGTAAGTTGCGTAGGCCGTAATCATCACCACCACCGCGTCCGCGTCGGTCTTCAACAATTCGCCGAGCACGTCGAGTCCGTTCATGCCGGGCATCGAAACGTCGAGCAGCACCACGTCGTAACTTCTGCGCCCGTAAACCTCTAAACCCTCCTCGCCCGTCTTGGCGAGATCAACGCGATAGCCTTCCGCCGAAAGCAGTGTCTCCAGCACATCGCGCATGATCTCCTCGTCGTCAACGACAAGGACTGAACCCTTCTTTGCCATACTTCTAAACAACTCTTGCTAATTGTCGAATGAAGATAAACGCTCGCTCAATTATTGACCGTTGACGCTCACAAGCTTTTATGGCTTTCGATCATCGCATCAAACGAGGCGTACCCAAATTGTATCACGCAGAAACGAATGCGCGCGGTTCGATTGATCCTTCTTCGTCAATCGAAGTCCCGCGCGCGGCGAGCAACTGTCTACCGAAGAATTTGTTAATCGCTGGCCGCTTGCAGACGCGCCCGCGCTCCGGCGATGGGCAGCGTAAGGCGAAACGTCGTGCCGCGACCCGGCGCGCTCTCGACCGCGATATGCCCGGCGTGTTCCTGCACAATGCCGTAGCTGACGGCGAGGCCGAGTCCCGTGCCGCGCCCGACGCCCTTCGTAGTGAAGAACGGATCGTATATGCGCGCCACATTTTCCGGCGCGATCCCTGTGCCCGTGTCGGAGATTTCAACAACGACCTGCTCCTCTTCCGCGCGCGTGCGGAGCGTGACGCGCCCGCCGTCAGGCGCGGCGTCGCGGGCGTTCAGGATCAGATTAGTGAACACTTGCTGAAGCTTTCCGGCGTTAGCGAAGGCTTCGGGAAGTTCCGCGTCGAATTCGCGCACAATCATGATGAGACTCTCGCGCAGTTGCGGCTCAAGCAGTTGCAGGGTGTCTTCAAGCACGCGGTTGATTTTAACGGGGACGAACTCTGTGCCCGCGCCAGTGCGCGAGAAGTTGAGCAGGTTGCTGACGATTCCGGCGGCGCGATCCGTCTGGCGGCGAATCTTCTCTAGAAGCGCGTGCTTCGGATCATTTTCCGGCATCATGCCGAGCAGCATCTGGGTATAAGAGGAGACGCCCGTCAAAGGCGTGTTAATTTCGTGCGCGACTCCGGCGGCGAGGAGTCCGATGCTCGACAGCTTCTCGCGCTGCTGCAATTGCTCTTCGAGTTGCGTGCGCGCGGTCGTGTCTTCCAACACGACGAGCGTGCCCGCCCGCGCGCGTTCGTCAATGTGGCGAAGCGGGGCTAAGGCGATGTTAAGCACAAGCGAGCGCCCATGTTGCGACGCCGTGTGAAGTTTGTAGACGTGGCGCACGTCATTAAGCCGCCACCCTTCCGCGCCTAAAACCTGTTGCAATGTTTCGGTGAAATCCGCGTCGAAAAGTTCTTCGACGCGACGACCCGTCGCCTCATCGCGTCGCACGCCGAGCATCTCTTCGAGCGCCGAATTGCAGCGCGTGATCTGCCCTTCGGCGTCAACGGCGAGCAGTCCGACGTTGATTGATTCGACGATGGATTCGTTAAACTCTTTCAGCAGTTCAAGCTCTGCGGCGCGCTCGCGTTGCTCCTGATAAAGAAGGCTGTTCTCAATCGCCACCGCGACGTAGCCCGACACGGTGCGTAAGATTTCAAGGTCTTCACTTGATAACAACGCGCCATCGGCCGAGCGACCCAACCCGATCACCGCAACCATCCGCCCGCGCACCACGCACGGCACGTAGTAGTGAAGCGCGCGGCGCACGAAGCTGGCCGATTCCGGCGCAAGCTCAAGATCGTCGGCGCGCACAATCCCTGTCCCGGCCGAGCGCGTGCGAATCATCTCGCGGAAATCCTGCGGCACAAGCACCTCGTTTGACAATCCGGCCGCGCGCGCCACGCGGTAGCCCGATGCGCTCCGCCCGTCTTCGATAAAGATCGCCACGCGCTCGACGCTCAAAACTTGCTGCAAACGACTGACCAGCGCATCGAGCAGCGGATCGAGCGCGGTGGTGGCAGAAAGCGTGCGTCCGAAATCTAAAAGTCCGTTGCGCAAGTCGTAACGCTCGCCATAGAAAAGCCGGTTCGTGCGCTCTTGCAGAAAGTTTTTAAGCGGCGCGGCGGTCATCACGATCACCGCCATGCCGACGATGGCGAGGACGACCGGCAAAGATAAAATGTTCGGCGATGTGCCGTCACCAACTCTCAGATCAAGGAGGTAGAAGCCGACGACGGCGACGATTGTCCCGATCATGAAGGCGATGGCGAGCGTCGTTAAAGCGTAGACGGCAGCGCGGCGCACCACCACGTCAACATCCATCAAACGATAACGCACAACGGAGTTGCCGAACGTCAAAGGAATCAGCACGAGCGGCACGACCGCCGCATCCGTCAACCAACTTTCGCTTCCCGAATTGAAAACCCCGCTCGTTGCGCCGCCGAACAGATAACTGACGACGTAGAGCAGCGTAAACGGCGCAATCGCCAACCCCGAACCCCACACGACCCATTTAAGTTGCTGGCGCACAACGGCCGTTTTGCTTTGCGCGAAGCGACGCGCGAGCAATACCGCTCCGGCAAGAAGCGCGAACGCGAAGTGCGCAAGCTCTGCGCGCAGCAGAAAATCGCCGAGTCTCTTCGGCGCATACTGCGGCGGAATCTGCGCAAAGAAAAAGGGCACGAGCAGCAGCAGCATCACGATGGCGGGCAAGTAAAGGAGCCCGGCGCGCCAGCGTCGTTCGTCGAAGAGGTGTCGCCGCAGGGGATAGATCATGCAGAAATGCAGGAAGAGCGGCGCGAAAAAGAGGAAGGCGGCGTTGTCGAGGAAGGCGACGGCCGAATCCACGTCTTCCGTCGCGCCCGTCGATCTGTAGAAGTGAAAAGTGAAAGCGACGAGGCACAGCGTCGCAAAATGTGTGACGAACGGCGCCCGCCCGCCCTGCTTAAAGAGCACGAAGAGGCCGACGAGCAAGTAGATCAGCCCGATGAAATGAAGATAGAGATCGCGCGGTGTCCAATCGCGGAACGAAGCGAGACGGTAGAGGTCGGCGTAGTAAAAGCGCGTCTCAACGGGAAACGACGGGCGTTCGACAAGGTAATGAATGTCGCCCTCTAGCCCGGCTCGCTCCAGATAAATTTGAACGTCTTCGGCCGTTGCGAGTTCTTCGTAGCGTTCGCCATCGGTGCTGACGGCAACGAGGCGGTCGCCCGGCAAGATTCCGGCGCGTCCGCCCGCGTGAGTTTGATCAACCGATTCTGCGACCACGCCTTCTTTCGTGATCGTCCAATCAATTCCGTCAGTGGGCGGAGGTGTGTGCTTGAGGCGGTAATTAAAGTTGAGCGCGCCACACGCAATGAGAAGCGCTGCCGCAATCAGCAGCACCCACGTTTGCGTTGTCAGCCCAGAGTTTTTCACACCGCTTCCTCAACTTATAAACACAGAACCAATATTTAAGGAGCAAACAATGTTCCACTGCCCTCCGAGAGAAGTAGTCGCGTCAGCATTTCTTTCCGGCCGACGCTTCCGCCGCAAAATCTTCCCGTACAAAACCTTTAAGCAGATAGCAGCCTTCGTATTAAACGAATGTTTCGCCTTTTTCGATCCAGATTTTCGTAAATTATCCGAAGTTTCGGAGAACGGCGGGCTTTATGTTAAAGCCCCGCGCGGCTTTCTTTCTTACGGAAGCGGCGCGGGGCGTCGTAAATCTCGGAAATTCAGGACGAAATTTAGTTTTTTGAATTCTCTCGCTCAGGTCAGAAGCGCACGGAGATACCGCCGCGTACGCTCCGTCGCGCGCCGTTAATGAAGATAATTGTTTCGCCATCCTCCGTGCTCGTCTGGCGATCAAGCAGATTGCGCGCGTCTACCACAGCTTCGGCGCGCACCGGCAATCCGAAGGTCGGCAGTTCCTGCGTAATGAGAATGCTCAGAGAAGGATCGTAGACGGCGAGGCGACCGGCAAACGGGTCAATGGCAAAGACGGTGGCACGCGGGCTAAAGCGAAACACGGCTTGCACAGTGGTGCCCGTGTCGAAGTTGGCATCGAGTTGCGCGGCCGCAGTTTGAAAATATCCGCCGCGAAAGATTTTATCGGGGCGCGCGTCGGAAGCAAAGGCATCCGGCGCAAGCTCTTGCCCACGACCGAGCGAGTAACCGGCCGAAGCCTTCACATGGCGATTCAAACGCCGGGCGTAAACCACGCGCAAGCCACGCGCTGCGCCCTGCTGCTCGGTGAATTTCGTAAAAGCATCGGACGTTTCGCCGCTTAAACTCTCAACCGGAATGCTCAATAACCCGACGCCGCGCCCGTCAGTCGTATCGAAGAAGAGAGCCGCGTCAATGCTCGATCTCTCGTCCAAAATTCTTTCGACGCCAAACTCCAGACGGCGGCTTCGCTCAGGGCGCGCGCGTCCATCGTTTGCGCTCACCAACTGCGCTGATGATTCGGCGAACATCACGCTGCCGTCTTCAACGCCATCAATCACCGACGCGCGGGATTCATCCGCGCCCGGAGCGAATGAGGCGCGCAGGCGCGTGCGTGCGTTGGCGTCGAACTGCACGCCGAAGCGCGGGTTGATGCTGCCTTTGCCGCCGATAAAGCGCGAGTAATCAAGCCCCAGCACGACGACCACACCATCGCGCACGATCCACTCGTCAACCGCGCGGACGGAGATTTGACTTAAGGGATCGTCCGCTTCGACTCCGCCCGCAGCTTGCGCTCTGACGGTTAAGACGCGCGCCCCCGCGAGTCCAAGGTTCAAACGATGGCGGGCGTTGATGCGCGCCCGCCCCGTAACTTCCAAGCGTTGCGGCGCGCCCGCCGTTCCCGTCTGCCCCGCGAGAATCAAATCAAGATTGTCGTTTACCGGGTTGGCGACAGCGAAATTTATGCCAGCGTAAGAGGGCGCAAACTCGCTCGCCGAAGCGCGGTAAAAGGTTTCCACTACGCCCCGCAGACGCAAGCTCTGAGCGTCTCGCGCCGCTTCCTCGTCTGAAGCGTTCTCAAAGTCTGTCTCCTGAGCTTCGGCGTTTCGCGCCTCCTCTTCCGCGTCGAGCGGATTTTCGCCCGCCTCGTGGTTGAAGATCGAGCGGCGCGAGTGAGTCGAGCGCACGCGATATTTCGGATCATTGCGGTCGCGGTGCTGTTCGGGCACGGTGCGCCCCTGCCCGGCGGGTTCGAGGTTGAAACGGTAGTTCACGTTGTCGGAGGCGTTGATCTGCACGGCGGGGAAAGCGATGGAGTTAAAGCCTTCGGCGAAGGCGCGTAGAACGTAACGACCCGGTTCGGCGCGCACCGAAAAACTTCCGTCACGATTGCTCGCCACCTGCTTCACAATCTCGCCCGCACCACCGCGCAACAGCGAGACCACCGCGCCCGCTACGGGGCGGCCCCTTGAATCCATCACCAACCCGGTGATCGTGCCGAGCGCGGAACGACGATCGTCACGCCCGTCGCCATCCTTCTTTTCCCCTGTTGCCGCCGGGCTGGACGCAAGCGTTTCGCTCGTCCCACACAAAAGGAGCGCGAGCATTAAAGTTACGCCGGAGCGCCACCAAGTTTTTCTCATGTGAATCTTAAGACCTCCCGCCGCGCTCTAAGACTTAACAGGCGCGCTCTCAAGCGAACCGGCAACTTCACCCGGAGTGACGTGAAGCGTTTGAAGCGATCAATAGTGTGAACCGTTCAGACTAAAGCAAACCCACTTGAGCTAAGGAACTACATTTTCCGCCTCTTTTATGCTAAGTGTCAAGGCTTTGTAACACAAAATTCAATCCACATCCGACCGGCGATGTTCTTATTCGGAAGGCAATTTGCCCCTCATTCTTAGTGCATGATAGGATGTTCTGTTGACCGACTAAATGCTTTTTCCGCCGAGGGCGCACGCAAATTTTAGTAGCAATGATCGAAAGAGTTCAATCCACCAGACTATCAAACGGCGCAACCATCATTACCGAACACATGCCAGGGCTGCGTTCTGTGACCGTCGGCATCTGGGTGCGACGCGGTTCGCGCCACGAAACCGCCGCGCAGAACGGCATCTGCCATTTCATCGAGCACGCCGTTTTCAAAGGCACAACGCGCCGCACGGCGATGGACATCGCCGTTGAATCCGACCGTCTCGGCGGACATTTCGACGCTTACACAACGCACGAATCCACCGGCTTCGCACTTAAAGTTGTTGACCACGCGCTCCCGCAAGCCTTCGATCTGCTCGCCGACATGCTCATCAATCCGCGTTTTGATTGTGATGATTTAGAGCGCGAGCAGCGCGTGATCATTGAAGAGATGAAAATGGTTGAAGACACGCCCGACGAATACTTGGGCGAGCTTTTCAACCTCGCTTACTTTCCCGATCACCCTCTGGGTCGCCCGATTGAAGGCACGGCCGAGACCGTCTCCACCTTTGATCAGGAAAAAACATTCGCTTATTACCGCCAAGCATACGGCGGCGCGAATCTCGTCGTCGCCGCCGCCGGACAAATCGAACACGAGCAACTCGTCTCACTCGCCGAGAAAGCCTTCGACGCGAACCGGATCAATGACTCGTCAAACGCGAACGCATTCACCTTTGATCCGCCCGCTTCGGCCGCGCCCATCTTGCTCGAACGTAAACGCGAACTCGAACAGGCGCACCTGATCCTCGCCGCCCCGTGGCCTTCGGCGCGCGAGGGCGACCGCTACGCCGCGAGCATGTTGGCTTCGGTGATCGGCGGCGGCACGTCCTCTCGTCTGTGGCAGCGCATCCGCGAGGAGCGCGGGCTGGCCTATTCGGTCGGCGCGAGCGCCAGCGCCTTTTCCGACACCGGAGTTTTCTACATCTACGCCGGAACCAGTCCCGACCAACTCGACGAAGTGCTCGATCTCTCCCTAACGGAACTGCGCCGCGCGGTGCGCGAGACAGTAGGCGAGGAAGAATTGCGACTCGTCAAAGACCAAGCAATCTCATCTATCCTGCTCGGACTCGAATCATCGAGCGTGCGTGCCGGAAGCCTCGCCCGCCAAGAGATTATCCACGGCCGCCGCATCACGCCCGACGAGATCATCCGCGCGATAGAAGCCGTCACCCCCGACGAGATTCAACACATCGCCCGCACGCGCTTTAGAACAGACGCGCTCGCCCTCGGCGTGCTCGGCGACTTAAAAGGCTTTCAAGTTGATCGCGCGCGTTTAGAAATATGAGAAGCAGGGAAGTCAGGAGACAGAATAAGAACAGCTTTATCATTCTGACTTCCGTCTTCTGACCCCTGACTTCCCTTTCAAACTTTATGCGTCTGACTGTTCTCGGTAGCGGCTCGACCGGAAACGCGATGCTCATCGTCGCGGGCGAAACGCGCGTGCTCGTTGACGCCGGAATGAGCGCGAGGGAGATCGTACGCCGCCTTGCGCTTGTCGGCGAAGACGCCGCGCGGCTTGATGCCGTCGTCGTCACACACGAACACGGAGATCACGTCGGCGGTTTGCGCGTGCTGCTGCAGTCGCTCGCGTGCCCCGTCCTCATGTCAGAGGGCACGCGCGAGGCTTACGTCGCCGAACGAAGTCGGAATCTTTCAAAGGACGAACCGCGCCGCCGCGCCGAGATTTTGCGCGACCGCACGGAAGAGATCACGACGAGCCGCGACTTCCGAATTGGCGCGATTGATTTCCACCCGTTCACCGTGCCGCACGACGCGGCGGACAACTTCGGCTTCGTCGCCACAGCAAACGGCGTGCGCATCGCGGCCGTCGCAGACCTCGGACACATGACGACGCTTGTCCGCGAGCGTCTGCGCGGATGCAGTTGCATCGTCATCGAATCGAATCACGGGCGCGACATGCTGAAGGCCTGCGCGGTTTACCCTTGGGAACTCAAGCAAAGAATCTTGTCGCGCACCGGGCATCTCTCGAACGAAGACATCGCCGAATGGCTCTCGGATCAAGGCAACGGCTTCGACGGTTCGGCTTCAACAATCATTCTGACGCATCTTTCGCAGCGCGCCAACAATCCTTACGTCGCCAAGCTCTCGGCCGAGATGTCCTTACGCGAACGCGGCCCTCTCTTCCAGCCAACAACCGAAATCGTCATCTCGCATCCGAAAGAGCCGACGGCGTGGATAGAACTATGAAAAGCGGAAGTCAGAATTCAGGAGTTAGGATAAGAACATTTTGCCTTCCCATCCTGACTTCTGACTCCTAAATTCTGTCTCCTGAATTTATGATTTCTCGTTACACACTGCCTCAGATGGGCGCGCTCTGGTCGGAGCAGAATAAATTTCAGAAGTGGCTCGACGTGGAGTTAGCCGTCTGCGAAGTCCACGCCGAGATGGGCACGATTCCCGTAGAAGCTTTGCGGGAGATCAAGGCGCGAGCGCGTTTCACCGTCGAGCGTATCAACGAGATCGAAAAGACGACCGACCACGATGTGATCGCGTTTACCACCGCGCTCGCCGAATCAATCGGCGACGCCGCGCGCTTTGTGCATTACGGTTTGACTTCGTCGGACGTGGTTGACACGGCGAACGCCCTGCTCTTGCGCGATGCATGCGCTCTGCTGCTTGAAAAAATTGACGCCTTGTCGGAAGTGCTGAAGCGTCGCGCTTACGAATTCAAAGCTACGCCGCAAGTGGGGCGCACGCACGGCGTCCACGCCGAGCCGACTTCGTTCGGGTTGACTTTCGCTTTGTGGTTCGACGAGATGCGGCGCAATCGCGTGCGCTTACTCGCCGCGCGGCGCAATATAGCAACGGGGAAGATTAGCGGCGCGGTCGGAGCATTCGCGCACCTTGATCCGGAGGTGGAGGAAAGAGTCTGCGCGCGTCTTGGACTTCAGCCCGCGCGAGTTTCGACGCAGATTATCCAGCGCGACATCTACGCCGAGTATCTGACGACGCTTGCGTTCATCGCTTCGTCGCTCGACAAGTTCGCGCTGCAAATTCGCCACTGGCAGCGAACTGAAGTCCGCGAGGCGGAGGAACGATTCGGGAAGGGGCAGAAAGGATCGAGCGCAATGCCGCACAAGCGTAATCCGATTCTTTCGGAGCGCATCTGCGGACTCGCGCGCGTGGTGCGCGGAAACGCCGTCGCCGGTTTGGAATCCGTCGCCCTGTGGCATGAGCGCGACATCTCGCATTCATCGGCCGAGCGCGTCGTGCTGCCGGATTCTTCCATTCTCACCGACTACATGCTTGCCAAAGCGACGGCGCTTATCGAAACGCTCGTCGTTTATCCCGAACGCATGTTGCAGAATTTACAAGCAACGCGCGGGCTGATCTTTAGTGGTCAACTGCTGCTGGCTTTGACACAAGCGGGCGTAAGCCGCGAAGAGGCTTATCAGTGGGTGCAGCGTAACGCGATGCAGGTGTGGGAGAACGACGGGGGCGGCGATTTTCGTTCGCGCGTGCTGTCGGATGAAAATATCGGCGCGCACCTAACGCCGGAGAAGATCGAGCACGTCTTCTCTTTAGACGTTTACCTGCGCAATGTTAATACTGTTTTCGAGCGCGTGTTCAATAAGGACGCGGAAACAACTCAAGATGAAATGAATTTGTCTTCAGGCGTCGGGAAGCGTTAAAGAATTTTCGCTTCGCTTTGAATGGCTATTGAAGATTTTGAATGGACTAGCAGTTACAAACTTTCCGACGGAGCAAGCGAGTTGAGAGCTAAAGTTTACGTGACACTAAAGCCGGGCGTGCTCGATCCGCAGGGCAAAGCGATTCATCACGCGGTCGAGTCGCTCGGCTTCAACGGAATCGAGGACATCAGGCAAGGAAAGTTTTTCGAGATCGAACTCGGCGCGTCTGTTGACGAAGGAAGCGCGCGCGAGCAAGTCGAGCGAATGGCGAGCGAAGTGCTCGCCAATCCGGTGATCGAAAACGCGCGCGTGGAGATCGAGGCATGAAATTCGGCGTCGTCGTCTTCCCCGGCTCGAATTGCGATCACGACGCTTACCACGTCGTCTCGAAACACGTCGGGCAGCCCGTTGATTTCATCTGGCACAAGGAAACAAACCTTAGTTCTTACGACGCCGTGATCATCCCCGGCGGTTTCTCCTACGGCGATTATTTGCGCGCCGGAGCGCTCGCGCGCTTCTCGCCTGTGATGAACTCGATCAGCGAGTTTGCCCGGCGCGGCCGCTTCGTTCTCGGCATCTGCAACGGCTTTCAGATTCTCTGCGAGGCGGGCCTTCTGCCCGGCGCGCTCGTCCGCAACCGCGAACTTCATTTCATCTGCGATCACGTCTTCGTGCGCGTCGAAACCGCCGACACACCTTACACGCACGAACTGCAGCAGGGCGCAACTCTGCATCTTCCCGTCGCCCACGCCGAAGGCAACTACACCTGCGGCGACGAAACGCTCGATACGCTTCAACGTGAAGATCGCATCGTTTTCCGCTACTGCGACTCGCAAGG
>JACCYN010000332.1 GCA_013696465.1 Pyrinomonadaceae bacterium | reverse complement strand
ACCGCAAAGCTACAGTTTCCGAGCCGCATCGAGACGATTGCCGGGGCGACCGCCGCCGTCGTCAAAGAAGCCGAGTCGTTTGGCTTTTCGGGCGAAGCGTTAGAGGCGATTGACCTCGCCGTGCGCGAAGCGGTGACGAACGCCGTGTTGCATGGAAACAATCAGGACGCGGGGAAGAAAGTTGACATTGTGATTAACCGCAACGGCGCATCGTTTACCGTCGCGGTGCGGGACGAGGGACAAGGTTTCAATCCCGCAGACGTGCCTGACCCGACCGCCGAACAGAATCTGTTGAAAGCTTCCGGGCGCGGGATGTTGTTTATGCGCGCCTTCATGGACGAAGTGGAATGGACGGAGCACCCGGCGGGCGGCACAATCGTGCGGATGACGAAGAGAAGATGATTTTACCATTTTAGGTTTGCGATTTTTGATTTGAAAAGCTGACGATTGCCGATTTGTAATTCTCTCGTTCGAGGGCGTAAATTCTAAATCGCAAATCGGCAATCTAAAATCAAAAATCTTTATAAGGAGATTAGAATGGCTGAACTTAATTTTAAAGAGCGTCAAGCGGGCGACGTGACGATCCTCGACATGAACGGCAAGATCACCATCGGCGAAGGCAGCGTCACGCTTCGCAGCGCGATCCGTCGCCTACTCGAAGAAGGCAAAAAGAAGATTCTCTTGAATCTTGCGGGCGTCGGCTACGTTGACTCGTCGGGGATCGGCGAACTCGTATCAAGCTTCACTGCGATTAACAAGGAGGGTGGACAACTCAAGCTCCTCAACTTGACGCAGAAAATACGCGACCTGCTCGCCATCACCAAGCTCCTGACCGTCTTCGACTCCTATGACGAAGAGGAAACGGCGCTAAACAGTTACAAGTAAACACGGCACCCGGCAGAGACGTTCCCCTCCGCGTAACCCCTTCGGCAGACGCGGCTCCCCCGGTCAACAATTCGGTTTTCACGGCGGACGACCGACCGCGCGAAGGAGCGCCCCACACGCGCCTCGTCTTCGGCGCGCGTTCGTCAGGAATAAACCCGTCGTTGAAGAACAATCGTCCTTCAACGACTTTGACGAGGAGGAGAAAATCTTGAAACGTACTAACTTGCTCCGCACGATCAGAAGCGGCGTCCTCGCCCTGGGCTTTATTGCGCTCGTTGCGAGCGTCTCGGCGTCCGCACAGAATAACAACAATAACAACAGCGTCGGCACGGCGAATACCAACACGAGAGTCGTCGACCGCGACGATGACATGGACTGGGGTTGGCTCGGCTTGGCGGGATTGGCTGGATTAGCCGGATTGTTGAAGCGTCCGCAGAGAGACGTCATGGTGCAGCGCGACGTTGATCCGGGAACGACGCGCCGTCCGTAAAGCTTTTGACTTTAACAGCAATCGGAAGCGGCGAGCGGCCGACGAGTAGATGAGCTTTCTTCTCCTCGCCCGCTCGCCGTTGTTCCTGCCGCTATGCTTAAAAAAGCTTTTCGCAGTCTGCTCGCCATTGACGATCCACCAGAGCGGACGGCGCTCGCTTTCTCCGTCGGCGTCTTCATCGCGTTCTCGCCGCTGCTCGGTCTCCACACGATTCTCGCCACGCTGCTCGCCTTTCTTTTTCGCTTCAACAAGGTGGCGATCTATTCAGGCACGTTTGTCAACAATCCGTTTTTGACGCTTGTGCCGATCATCATCGCGTCATATGCCGTCGGCGCGTTCGTCCTCGGTCGCCCTTTGAGTTTGCCCGCCGAAGGCATGGCGCTCTTGCGCGAGCCGCACATTTTCAGGGGCGATTACTGGCGACAAATCTTTTTACACAGTTGGGACGTGCTGCTGCCTTTCGCCGTCGGCGGCACGGCGCTTTCAATCGTCTGTTCGATCATCGCGTATCCGCTTACGCTGCGTTTGTTGCGCGCGCGTCAGCAAAGGAAAGACGAGGGAGTAACGGAGCCGGAAGAGTCAAACGAGAAAGTCTAAGTCTTGGCATCCGACCCGCGTCCAGAGGCATCTTTAATTGAAGCTCTGATGCCCCGATTCGCTCACGCTCGTGAGCTGGAATTTCAAAGTTTATGAAAACACCGTTCATTGCTTTTATATTGACGCTGCTGATGCAAACTCTCGCGCACGCTCAATCAAATGCACCGACTCCGCAACAGCGACAACCGATGACCGGGCAGACGCCCGCGCAAACGCGCCCAACCGATTCGACCGCTTCATCGCTCACCGATTACGGTGTGCAGATCGAAGCCGAACCGCGTCTCATCGTCGTGATGGCGGCGCTCGAAGCGGCCGGATTCGATCCGACCCCGACCGGAAAACAGCCGTCCGTGTTTCGCCAGACCGTGCGCAGCAACAATTCCAGCATAGACGAAAGTTTACGAAGCCGCCTGCGCAAGTTTTACGAAGAGCATCGGCTGCCCGCTCCCGCGACGCCCGCCGAACAATCCGCGCGCTACGTCTCGCTCGCCCTCGCTTTAGGCCCTGCGCCCGCTTTCGAGCTTCCGGCGCGGACGGATGATCTCCCCCCGGCCGTCTTCGAAGTGCTCGATTTCACCACGCTCGTGCGCGAATTCTACCGCGCGATGGGCGGCGAACGAACGCTCGCCTCATACACGAACGCCTACAACGCGGAAGCCGTCAACTTGCGCCCGCCAGCCGCACAGATGGTGAGCACGACGGCCGCTTATCTTCGCACGCGCCCCGTTCTATCCGTCGTCGAGCGCGTGCCCGTAAGCAGCGGCGCGAAGCAAAGCAACGACTCAAAGCGTAACGCTTCGCAGCAACGCTACGAGACGCGCGAACGGGCGCGCCGTTTTCATCTTGTGCCCGATCTGCTCGCCGCTCCCGGTGCGATCAACTTTCGCATTATCGCCGACGACTATTACGCGATTGTTCCGCCCGGCGCGAACCTCGCTTCTTCCGATTTGCGCCGCGCTTATTTGCAATTCCTCATCGATCCGCTTCTCGCGCGCTTCGGCCGCGAGATCGCCTTGCGCCGCCCTGACGTTAAAGTTTTACTCGATGCGCTTCCCGTGTCATCCGCCACCACCGCGAACGCCGCTTCCACGCCGGATGTGTTTACGTCCGTCGCCCGCTCGCTCGTCGTCGCGTCGGACGTGCGGATAGCGGAAAACGCGCGCACACAAACTCTCGCCCTCGAAGCGGACAGACAGCTTCAAGCATCCGGCACTGACGCGGCGCGGCGAGCGCGCATCGTCAAAGAAACGCAGGACGCGCGTTTGCGCGTCACCGACGAATCAACTTTGCATCTCGCCGAAGCTTACGAGCGCGGTGCGGTGCTCGCTTTCTATTTCGCGGAGCAACTGCGCGGCGTCGAAACCTCCGGCTTCGACATCGCCAGTTCGCTCGCCGACATGATCAGGTCGTTTGACGCAGCGCGCGAGCGAAACCGTTTGACGGATGCGGCGACTGCTCGCGCACGCGCGACGATGGAAATCGCGCGGCGGCGCAGCAGCAGTGAAGCGAACGGAAACTTAACTGCCGAAGACGCCGACCCGCGTCGGACACAACTGATCAAGAACCTAGACGAAGTTGACGGATTACTGCGGGCGAGGAATTACTCGGAAGCGGAGCGACGCTTGCGCCCGTTGATGAACGAATTTCAAGGCGAGCCGCGCGTCTTCTTCGCGCTCGCGCAGGCCGCGAGCCTTTCCGCGCAAGACGCGACGGACGCGGACGTGCAAACTGAAAGATTAGGGCGCGCGCTGGCGAATTACCGCTTAACAGTAAACGCCGCATCGCCCGAAACCGACAAAGCCTTGCTCTCTCGCGCCCACGCCGCCGTCGGGCGCATCCTCGCCTTCCTTGAACGAAACGACGAAGCCGCGAAAGAATTTGACATGGCGATCAAACTCGGCGACGTACCCGGCGGAGCATACGCCGATGCGGTGGCTGGAAAGAGAAGCCTGAAACAATAGGGTAAAAGGAAAAAGTGCGGATGCGCCCTGAGGCGTGTCTACACTCACGCCTTTTACCCTTTTACTTTTACCTTACTTGGCAAACACCTGCTTGATGTCGGCGAAGGCTTTGAATTCAAGGGCGTTGCCGGAAGGATCGAGGAAGAACATCGTGGCTTGCTCGCCCGCCTGTCCTTTGAAGCGGATGTAAGGTTCGATGATGAATTGCAAGTTTGCTTCGCGCACGCGCTCGGCGAGTTTGTGCCATTCGTCCATCGGCAGGATCACGCCGAAGTGCGGTACGGGCACGTCGTGGTTATCCACCGCGTTTGAAGTTTCAATGTGCGCGCGTTTTTCCGGGCTGAGATGCGCGACGATCTGATGTCCGTACAAATTGAAATCAATCCACGCAGCGTCGCTGCGACCTTCGGGGCAATTCAAAATCCGGCCGTAGAAGCGGCGCGCTTCTTCCAAGTCATGCACAGGAAATGCGATGTGAAATAAAGTGTTCATGGAAGTATCTTTACATCGTTCAGATTCGCGCCGACTTATTTTCCGCTCAGATGCTGCGCCAACAACCATGAAAGCAGTTCAGGCTCGGCGAGGGCTTTCATGTAGACGTTGTGACCGACGCCCGCGTATTCGCTATAACGCACGTCGCCGCCCGCCGCCTTCAGCGCTTCAACCATCCCGCGCGATTCGCTGACGGGCACGACGCGATCTTCCGCTCCGTGAAAAACCCACACGGGCGTGCGACCGATGCGGCGCGCGATGGCCGCGAAGCGGTCCGCGCCGCGCAAGGAACTGCCGCCGCAGATGGGAACGAGGGCGGCGAACTTGCCGGCGTTCTCCGCCGCCATGCTCCACGCGCCGTAGCCGCCCATCGAAACGCCGATGAGATAAACGCGCTGCGCGTCGGCGTTAAATTCCGCAACGGTCTTGTCGAGCGCATCCATCGTCATCTTCGTCATTTCCGAATCTGACCAGAAACGACCTTTGCGACACTGCGGCAGCAGGACGATGGCGGGCACGCGCTCCATGTAACTACGCACCAACGCGCCCGACGCGCCGCCCGCGGGCACGAAGCCGCCTTCGCCGCGTTGACCGATGCCGTGCAGGAAAACGATCACGGGAAGCTTCCCCTTGCCCGCGAGTTTTTCGGGGACGTAAACCTGATAATCGTAAGAAGTTTTATTAACGGTGACGTTGCGAGCTATCAAACCGCTTTTCGCTTCGTGCGCGAGGGCGGAAGCAGGCAGAGCGAACAATCCGCCGAGCAGAAGCGTGAGAAATCCGATACGCATAATTTTATGATTTTACCCTTTCCCTGTATGTTGCTTACTTAGTCGCAAAAACTTTGCTTCGTGTTGCCCATTCAGCGACTTGGAAACTGTGAACTGCCGCCAAGTGAACCGTCAATAATGCTCATCCGGGCGTACTTCCTCCTTCATCTCAAACCGCTTTCCAGCATCATAAACTTTGTGAACGAACAAAGGCTAACACTTCGGAGTTGCGAACTTCAGCCGCAAACATTTCGTGTTCGTCGCCTATAATTCGCGTTGAAAGAAGGCGCGAAGAAAACGAAGTAAGCTCGAACAATCCTTACAGACTCGTCGTCTACCGACCGCTTGACGATTTCATATCGCCTTTTTCGTCACAACCTACAGTCGTTTCGTCCCACCCTCATCGCGGTTCGTCACAATTCGATTGCGAGTCAAGCGTCTTGCGCTACTTTATAATCATCGTTAAATGGATTTGAGGATTGATTTCGCCCGGCGCGCTTTCAGGAGAAGCGTCGCGCGGCGAGCGAACCGCGTCTGCGGGAAATACTAAACCTACGGGATGGCGTGGGCGGGAAAGTAAATGGAGGCGTGATGCATTATAAACAATTTGTCGTGGCGATTCTTTTGTTCCACCTTCTGCCTTCACCGTCTGCGCTGAATGTGAAGGTCGCAGGTCAGGAAAGAACATCTCCGGTTGGAGGGGAAACGAATGCGTCCGGCGCGGTCGAACGAGATTTCGCGGAAACTTTAACGATCATCGAAGACAAGTATGTTGACGGCTCGCGCCTTGACTACAACACGGCTTTCAAATCTTCGATCATCGGGATGCTGCGCGCGCTCGATCCGCACTCGAATTACTACGACCGCCAAGAATTTGAAGAGTTGCGCACCGATCAACGCTCCGAGTACTACGGCAGCGGGGCGTCAATCAGCGCGCGGCAGGTCGAGGGCAACACAGACACTTACGTGATCACGCCGTCTGAAAATTCTCCGGCGGCACGCGCAGGTCTTCGCTTCGGCGACCGCATCGTTGAGATCGGCGGCGAAGCGATGCGCGGCAAAAGTTTCGCTGAAGTGCGCTCGCGCCTGCGCGGCCTGCGCGGTTCTGTGATCAAGGTAAAGGTTGAGCGGGCGGCGACTAAGAGTATGGAAACGGTTGACGTAAGGCGCGACGTTGTGCCACAGCCCTCGATTCCCTCCGTGTACGCGCTTCCGTCCGGCGTCGGCTACATTGGTTTGACCGACGGGTTTAATACGACAACGGCCGACGAACTCGAAGTCGCGCTCGCCGATTTGCAAGCGCGAAATGTTCGTTCCCTCGTGCTCGATCTGCGCGATAATCCCGGCGGATTTGTGGAGCAGGCGGTGCGCGTCGCCAGCAAGTTTTTGCAGCGCGGGCAGCTTGTGCTCACGCAAAAAGGGCGCGCGCAAAAAGGAGATCGGCTTTACCGCTCCGAGGAGATCGCGCCTGTCCTGTTGCCGCTCGTCGTGCTCGTCAACAATTTGAGCGCGTCTGCGTCTGAGATCGTGGCGGGGGCGTTGCAGGATCACGACCGTGCTTTGATCGTCGGCGAGAACAGCTTCGGCAAAGGCTTGGTGCAATCCATCATCCCGCTTGAGTACGGTGCGGGACTGACCTTGACGAGCGCAAAGTACTACACGCCTTCGGGTCGCCTCATCCAGCGCGACTACTCGAACGAAAATCTCTATGATTATTACACGCGCGGAAACTCAAACGGGGCGAACAGAGAAGCACGTGCGAATCCGCGCGCGAGCTTGCGCTGCAAGCCGCGCTGCGCCGCCGCAGCGGGCAACCGTCGTGATCCCTCATTCTTCAGTTAAGATTGAGGCGAACGGAGTCTGCGTGCGTTGACATTATTTCCCGTCCGCCTCTGTCATGAATTAAGCCGTCGCCTATTCGCCTAATTTTTGAAACCAGGAAAGCCGGGATGAGAAACCGTTCGACTCTTTATCGCTCGCAACGCCGTTGGACGCGGTGGCTGCTTGTGCTCGGAGTCTGGACTTTTATCGCCGTCGTCTTCGCCGCCCTGCGCTATGTTGCGTTTCTCGAAACCAACCGCCTGATGGAGAAACCAAATCCGTTTCCCGGCTGGAGCGTTTTTTTTGTTTTCCCTTTGATCGCACTTTATATGTGGGCGGTGATGACGCCGCTCATCGCGCCCTTCGCGCGCCGCTTCCCCATTCCCGGAAAACAGTGGGCGCGCAATCTGCTAATTCACATTCCCGTCGGCATTCTTTTCATGAGTGCGCATATGTCCGTCTGGTCAACTCTTTACTGGTGCTTCGGACCCGTCCGCATCGAAAGGTATGGATCGCTCGGCGGCTACCTGCGCAGCAACATGATTAACGGCGTGGGGCAGCAGCTCACTTTTTATATTCCGCTTCTGATCGTTATTTACGCTTTCGACTACTACCGCAAATACCGCGAAGGTGAGCTGAAAGCTTCCGAGCTTCGCGCCCAACTCGCGCAAGCCAAACTGCAAGCCTTGAAGATGCAGTTGCACCCGCACTTTCTCTTTAACACCTTAAACGCCATCTCCGAACTCATCTACCGCAACGCGGAGACGGCGGAGGTGATGATCACAAACTTGAGCGACCTGCTGCGCATCACCTTGAACAAGGAAGGTAATCAAGAGGTGACGCTCAAACAAGAACTTGAATTTCTCTCCAAGTATTTGGAGATCGAAAAAACTCGCTTCCAAGAACGCCTGCGCGTCGAGTTTCGAATTGATCCGAAAACGCTCGACGCGCGCGTGCCCGATCTCATCCTCCAACCGATTGTAGAAAACGCGGTGCGTCATGGGATCGCGCCGCTCGCGCGCGGCGGCTCAATCGAGATCGCGGCGCACCGAGAAAATGGAACTCTTTACCTCTCGGTGCGTGATGATGGCCGTGGACTTCCCCGTGAATGGCAGGCGATTCCGAAGGAGGGCGTCGGGATCGCCAACACCCGCGCCCGTCTGCTGCAACTTTACGGAGCCAACCATCGTTTTGAATTAAACAGCCGTCCACAATCTCATGGCTTGATTGTCACGATGGCGATTCCCTTCACGGAGAGCGAGACGGAGACGAATGGAGAAGATTCGAGCCTTCATCGCCGACGACGAACAGTTGGCGCGGGAGAAAGTGAAAAGGTTTCTCCGTGATGAAACGGATGTCGAGCTTGTCGGCGAAGCGGTCGACGGGCGCGACACGCTCGCAGCGCTCGAAGCGCTCGCCCCCGATCTTCTTTTCCTCGACGTGCAGATGCCCGAACTAAACGGGTTTGAAGTTCTCGAATCGCTCGACCGCAAAGAGACGCCCGCCGTCATCTTCGTCACGGCTTATGACAAATACGCCTTGCAAGCCTTCGACTTTCACGCGCTCGATTATCTTCTCAAGCCTTACAACCGCGAACGATTCAGTAAATCTTTGGAGCAGGCGCGGCGGCAGATTAACGGGCGAAAACACGGGAAGTTAGACGAGCGCCTCGAACATCTCCTCCGCTACCTCCAACCCGAACAAAAAGCCCTCGAAAGGATCATGATTAAATCCGGCGGGCGCGTCTTCTTCCTCCGCACGGAAGAGATCGATTGGATCGAAGCGCACGGCAACTACCTGCGTCTGCACGCCGGAGGCGAAGCGCATCTGCTGCGCGAAACGATGGGCAGGCTCGCCGCCAAACTCGACAGGGACAAATTCCTCCGCATTCACCGCTCGGCGCTCGTCCGCATCGAAAGCATCAAGGAACTGCAACCGCTCTTTAGCGGCGACTACACGGTGCTGCTACGCGATGGCACGGAACTCACCCTCTCGCGCAGTCACCGCGACAATCTCTTGGAGCTTTTCGACAAATCTTCGTAATCCTCTCCGCAGACTTATCCCACCGCTCCAACAAATTATCATCACGGATTGCGGCTCGTCACAATTTCGTTGTCGCCTAGGAATCTTTGCACGAAACTCGCTCCAGAAGCGTGGAACGAGGCGCGAGATTTTGGAGCGACAAACACTCGCGCGCCTCAAGTTTCTAATTTTTCGGTGATGAACAGAGGTTTGTAATGATAAGTGAAGCGGAACTAACGAAAGAAAATCATCTGGAAAACTTGAAAGCGGCGAACGCCGGAAACGAAACCGAGCTGGGCGACAAGATTGATGTCTTACGCGACGTTGCCCTGTCACTCTGGAAAGAAGTGCAATCGCTCGGCTCAAGCGTGAATGTGACGAACATCGAGCGTGGCATCAAGCTTTACGACGAAGTGCGACGCTTTGAAGTTGACTTAATCGAGCGCGCGCTCGATCAGACGGGCGGCAACCAGACGCGCGCCGCGCGTTTACTCGACATCAACCTGACCACACTCAATTCAAAGATTAAGCGTTACAACATTTGCACAGGCGACGAGGAAGAAGAAGCCCCCGCGCTCGACGCGGAAGAGGTCGGCGCGTCAGCTTAAGCAGTTTGTAAAGCTTCAGAAGATTTATGTTTGTTCTTTACGGAGGCAGAAATGAAAAGTATTAATTCCCCCATGTTCCTCGTTGCTCTTCTCGCATTGTTCGCTTCTCCTTCACCGGGTCAACGAACGCAAGAGGCAATAAACAAAGAAGAGAACAGCGCACAACTCCAAACGCGCCCCGCATCAATCGCAGACGACGCGACCTCCGCCGCAAACTCCGGCGAGAACGACTTCATTGCGCTTAACGAACGGGGCATGGAGCAGGTAAGCGCCGGGCAATACAAGGAAGCGATTGCCTCGTTCAACAAAGCGATCCGCCTTAGCCCACAAGCGTCTGAACTGCATTTCAATCTCGGAGTAGCGTACAGCTATCTCAAACGCTACGAGGAAGCGATAGCCAGCTTTGAGCAAGTGATTCGCCTTAAGCCCGATCACTTGAAAGCTCTCACAAGTCTCGGAGAAGTTTATTACAGCCTTAGCCGCTTTGCGGAAGCAGCCCGGTTCCTGAACCGCGCCATAGAATTGAATGCCAGTGATGCGCTCACGCTGGGAAGATTAGGCACGGTTTATTTTCAACTGGGAAGATATGAGGAAGCCGTTTCGACGCTTAAACAAGCGGTCGCCAGACAAAACGATCTTCCGATGGCAAACAACAATCTGGGTTCCGCGCTTTGCAAGTTGAAGCGCTATCGTGAAGCCCTTGCCTATTTTGAACAAGATCTACGTTTTTCGCCGGAAACGGCAGAAGTTTACAACAATCGTGGCGTTGCTCTCCATGAGTTGAAGCGTCATCGCGCCGCCATCGAATCTTACCGGAAAGCTTTGAGCCTCAAGCCGGATTGCGCAATTGCTCATTTCAACTTGGGAGCCACCTACTTCGCCGTCAACGACAAAACGAACGCGCTCGCGCAAGTCAAACGACTTAGAACGCTCGACCCGGCGCTGGCGCAGGAACTATTCGCAAGCGTTTACAGCAATCTTGTCGTCTCCGCCCGGCAAGCATAATATTCATTGATGCACAACACACACATTCACGTGCAAACGGAAGTCGTTTGCCGACGGCGACAAAGGAAACTTGAGCGCAACGTGTTTGCGGTTTTGTCGCTCATCCTCGTTTCGTTATTGGCGACCTCGCAAAGCGTTTCGTACACGCTCGCAAACAATCGCTCGCAAGCTCCTGCATTACCGCAACAACAAACGCCTCTGCAGCAAACGACAACTCCGCCCGCTAACGGGGCAGACGTGGTTTCGATTGATTCAATAGTCGCGGCGCTCTACGACGTGATTTCAGGTCCCGCCGGAAAGCGGCGCGATTGGGACCGGATGCGCTCGCTTTTTCTGCCCGGCGCGCGTCTTATCCCGACTGGAAGACGTGCCACCGGCGAGACGGTCGCCCGCACGGTTGATGTCGAAGGCTACATCGCGGGTTCTTCTCCGTACATGGAAAAAGAAGGATTCTTCGAGCGCGAGGTCAGCCGTCGCACCGAACGCTTTAATTCAATCGCGCACGTTTTCAGCACTTATGAATCGCGGCACAAAGCAGAAGACGTGCGGCCGTTTGATCGCGGCATCAACAGCATTCAACTTTTCAACGATGGCAAACGCTGGTGGATCGTCACCGTCTTCTGGGAGGCTGAACGACCCGGTAATGCGATCCCTGAAAAATACCTCCAAAGAATTAAAAGCTAAACGATAACCAATAACAGTTAGGCGACTGGTGGGTTGCGGCAGGTCAATATAATTCTTAGGAGGGGAAGCCATGATGAAGTATTCCATTAGTATTATACTCTTAGCAGTTAGCTCGATCATCACTCACAATCAATTACAGGTCGATCTCGAAAAAGAAAAAGCGGAACTGTTGCGTCTGCACAAGTCAGACCGCGAGGCACACTTCAAGACAGATGTAGATTTGCTTCAGGCGAGTGCCCCGGAGGAATTTATCGCGGTCAGTAACGGTAAAATTTACCGGACTGAGAGGACGGATGAGCGGAGGCAATTCGCCGAGTATTTCAAGGGGGCGAAGTATTACGAGTGGGATGATATAGAGGAGCCGATTGTTCGCATCTCGAAAGACGGGAGCATGGCTTGGATGATCACCCACGTCAGGGTGAGGCGCACGCAAAAGGATGCGGCTGGGAAGGAGCAAGAGCAGAGGTTCATCTACGCGGGCATCATGACTTATGAAAAGCAGGCTGGGAAGTGGGTGCGAATAGCGAACGTCACTACATTCAAGCCGCCTGAACGCAGTGCCGCTTAACAACTGAGTCATTGGACGCGCGCATAAGCGACTCTCTCAAGATGAAGTTCCAATCAAAACTAAATAGTAAAACAAAGTATTTCTGAAGATCGAGCAAGAGGTGTTTACCGCAATCCGTAAGGAGGCTACGCAATCTTTCGCCCGCTTTCTCAATCTTGATCAGTTGAAATATTCCAGATAATAAGAAGCATCATATGCTAAAGAATGTTCTTTTCAGACTTGGTTTGCTCTCTTTGTTGTTGAGCGTGTCAATTGTTGATGTCGTGCCACAAAGCGAGAAGAACAATTCGTGGCAGTATTATGGGCAAAGGGCGATAGATGAATATAAGGCGAAAAACTATCCGGCGTTTCTCGAAAATGCCGAAAGGGCGGTGCAGACGGGACCATTTCGTCATCCCTGGCTTATGTACCACTTGGCGCGCGCGTACAGCTTAAACGGCAAAACGTTTGAAGCGTCGAAGTTGCTGAACGAGCTTGCCGACATGGGACTCGGCACTGATTCCGCCGAGAACGACGACTTCAGATCACTTCGCAGCACCGCCGAGTGGGCTGACTTGAGTAAAAGACTCGCGGCGGTGAAATCATCACTTGTCCGCAGCCAAACCGCGTTCACCATTCCCGAACCTGACCTTTTGCCGGAGGGCATTGCTTACGATCCGAAGCGTCGCACCTTTTACCTCGGCAGCTTTAAATCCAAAATCGTTAGCATAGATGCCGCCGGGCGTAAGAATGACTTCAAAGCGAGCGGGCAGGATGGGCTGCTGAGTGTGCTTGGGATGAAGGTTGATGCACGGCGACGACTGCTCTGGGTCTGCAACAACACACGGGACGGCGTAGCGTTTGTCCACAAGTACAGCCTCGATTCGGGGAGGTTAATCAAGAAGTACACGCTTGACGAGAAACCGATTCGGCATGAAGTAAACGACATTGCGTTCAACCGTCGCGGTGACGTGTACGTCACGGACAGCTTAGGCGCGGCAGTTTATGAAATACCAGCAGACACTGATGAACTGCGGTTGCTCGTCAAGCTCGAACAAGGCGTTTATCCGAACGGCATCGCCTTATCCAGAAACGAAGAGCAATTGTTCGTCGCGACTTTCGCGGGTATCTCCCTGATTGACATCGACACGAAGACACGCACTGAACTGGCACACGTTGAAAACATCGCACTGACCGGAGCGGATGGATTGTATCTCTACGGGAACAGCCTTATCGCTGTGCAAAACGCCAACCCGTCGCCTGACCGGGTAATCAGGTTGTTCTTAAACGCCGAGGGCAACAAAGTAGAGAAAGCGCGAGTAATCGAGTCGAACCACCCGCTCTATGCCTTACCGACTACCGGCGTTATCGTGGGCGATAGTTTTTTCTACATTGCTAATACCCAGCTCAATAGTGTTGGTGCGGGAGGAATAATCTCTCCCTCAACTAAACTCCGCGACTTGATTCTTTTAAAGGTAAATCTAAATTAGCCGGCGACGTGTTCACGACTTATGAGAAGCTGACTGAGAAGTGAGTACGGATAGCGAATGTCTCGACATTCGAGCCGCCGAGTTAAACGCAGCATCGCCTAACGCTCGGCGACAGACATCCGGCGCATTGTAAGATGAACTTGAAGCGTCTCCAAAAAATTGGAGACGCTTTTTGTTTGCCTCATTGCGAAATTCATATTCACGATCCAAATGCTTCAACGCTTTCTTTCTACTCCCACGGCATCATTAAAGTCGAGCGCGCACCTGTCTGGAATTTTCGATTGCCGCAACTCGGCGGCACATTTCTTGCCGTTTATCACTACTGACATACACCTTGGCACAACCGGCTTGTGCGACCGCGAAAAGATATCCAATTTTCTGGAGAAGAAAAACTTGAGAAGCCAACTTCTTTGCGGGTTATCAAAAAGGTTTTGGAAGAAAAGTATTTCTACAAGGAGTCTACCATGAAGAGATTTTTACTAACGATACTGGCGACACTCGCGTTAGCCACATTCGCATTCGCGCAATCTAATACGGGGCGACTCGTCGGCACCGTCTCCGGCCCCGACGGCGTGCTCCCCGGAGCGACCGTCACCGTCACCGACAATCAGACCAACCGGCAGGTGACGGTACAAGCCAGCGATGAAGGATCGTTCGCCGTGCCGCAGCTTGAGCCGGGCATTTACACCGTAACGGTGACGGCGCAAGGCTTCCGCACGTTCACCGCGACCGACTTAAAAATTGACGTAAGTCGTGACTACACCTTGAACACGACGCTTGAGGTCGGCGGCGTCGAGGAAAGCGTAACGGTCACGGCCGGTGCGGACATCATCAATCAATCGAACGGCGAACTCAGCAACACCGTCAGCCCGCAGCAAATTCAAGCTCTGCCGATTGACGGTAAAAGCCCGCTCAGTTTGATTTTCTTGCAACCCGGCTCGGCCTCAAACGGCTCGGCCGTCTCGATCAACGGTCAACAAGCGGCTTTCACAAACATCACGCGCGACGGCATCAACGTCCAAGACAACTACATCCGCGCCAACGCGACCACCTTCGCCCCGACGCGCCCGAACACCGACGACACCGGCGAGTTTACGATCACAACACAGAACGCCGGGGCGGATCGCGGCTACGGCGCGGCGCAAGTTCAACTCGTCACCCCGCGCGGGCAAAACGAATACAACGGCACAATCTACATCTACAACCGCAACCGCGCTTTCGCCGCCAACGAATTTTTCTCAAACGAGGCGGGGCTTGACCGTCCGAAATTTAACCGCAATCAGTTCGGCGGCAACATCGGCGGCCCCGTCATCAAGAACAAGTTGTTTTTCTTCGGCTTCGTCGAAGCCTTTCGTTTGCGCGAGTCGTCGTCCGAACTACGCACCATCCTGTTGCCGCAAGCGCGTAATGGCAACTTCACTTTCACGGATGCTGCGGGTAACGTGCGCACCGTCAACCTGCTCACTCAATTGGGCGGCGTCACCGGCATCACGGCGATTGATCCGACAATCCAAAATCGCATTCTCGCCAACCTTCCGACGCAGGGCAATACGGACGAAGCGGGCGATCAGCGCAACACGACTGGATTCCGCTTCAACCAGAGAGACAACACGGATCGTGAAACTTACACGACGCGCGTTGACTACGACCTTAACGACCGCAACACGATTAACGGCGTCTATAGCTTCACGAACGAGCGCGTCACCGACCGACCCGACAGCGACAGCCCACAAGGATTCGGCGCTGTGCCGGTAACTAATCAGCCCGCGCAAAGAAAGCTTCTCGCGCTCGCCTACCGCGCCACGCCGACCGGGAATTTCACCAACGAACTGCGCGGCGGCTACTTCCTTCAAACGCCGATCTTTCTGCGGACGACCGACTTGCCTTCGTTCTTCATCTCCTTGCCGACC
>JACCYN010000250.1 GCA_013696465.1 Pyrinomonadaceae bacterium | reverse complement strand
GTTTGCCCGGCGCGCTCATTGCCTGCGTCGGCGGAGGCTCGAACGCTATCGGACTGTTTCACCCGTTTCTTGCAGACCGCGCGGTGCGCATGATCGGCGTTGAAGCAGGAGGCAAGGGCGCGCGGATCGGCGAACATGCCGCGCGATTTCTCGAAAAGGGGGGTGGGCGACCCGGCGTGCTGCAAGGAACGATGAGTTATGTGCTGCAAGATGCGCACGGTCAGATCGCCAAGACCCATTCAGTATCGGCGGGCCTTGATTACCCATCGGTTGGGCCGGAACACGCCTTTCTGCGTGACGAAGGGCGCGTCGAGTACGTTTCCGTTTCCGACCGGGAAGCGTTAGCCGCTTTCCAATCGCTTGCGCAACTCGAAGGAATCATCCCCGCGCTTGAATCCGCACACGCTGTTGCCTACGCCCTTCAAGTTGCCGCCGAGATGAGCCGCGAAGATTTCATCATCATCAATCTTTCGGGGCGCGGCGACAAAGATGTGCAGGAGGTGGCCGCGATGAAGGAGACTCATGCGGCTGATGAGATTATAACGGGCGAACAGAAAACGGAATCCCGCACGGGCAGCGCGAAAAAAACTCATGCTTCAGGCGAGGCGCGAATGGCCGAACAAGCCGCCGAATCCGCCATGTCCGGCTTTGCCTTCAGGAGTTTGTGGTGAGTTGCTTGTCGGAAACATTCAAACGCTTGCGCGCTGGGGGCGGGTGCGGGTTCGTCCCGTTTATCATGGCGGGTGACCCGGACATCGAGCACACGGAACGTTTAATCGTCGAATTAGCTTGCGCCGGAGCGACCGTAATCGAACTCGGCGTGCCGTTCAGCGACCCGGTTGCGGATGGCGTGGTGATTCAGCGCGCGGCAGAACGCGCTCTTCAACGCGAGGTGAATCTTGCCAGTGTTCTAAAACTCGTCGGGCGCGTGCGACTTGCGACCAATGTGCCGCTGGTGATCTTTAGTTACTTCAATCCGTTGCTTCAGTTCGGACTAGAGCGTTTCGCCGTCGAAGCCAGCCGTACGGGAGTTGACGGAGTGCTCGTCACCGATCTCGCGCTGGAAGAAGCCGGAGAGTTTGCTCACACGCTCGCCGCTCACGATCTCGACATGATCTTTCTCGTCGCGCCGACATCCACAGACGCGCGTTTGCGGATGATTGCGGAACGCGCGAGCGGGTTTATCTACGCCGTCTCGCGCACGGGCGTCACGGGCGCGCGCGAAACCTTAAGTCGTGAAGCGGAGCAACTCGTCCGGCGCGTGCGCGCCGTGTGCGATCTGCCAATCGTCGTCGGCTTCGGGATTTCGACTCGTGAACAGGTCATGGAAGTTTGTCGCTTCGCGGACGCAGCAGTGGTCGGCTCGGTGATTGTCGAAGAAATCGAAAGGCTAACTTCGGACGGAAAAGCACCGAGCGATTTTGTGGAGCGTGTCGGAGCGTTCGCGCGCGCGCTGCTACCGCAGTAACTCGGTTGAGCAACGCGCTGGTAGAGAGGGTTGTGAGAATTATGGCGGTCGTCAGTGTCAACAATCTACACATCGGATATAACGAAGCACGACCCACGCAGGGCGATAGCTCAACGGGCGATGCGGTGCTTTTCTTGCACGGTGTCGGCTCAGACAAGTCGGCGTGGGACGCTCAACTAGAGCATTTCGGGAAGATTCGTCGCGCCGTCGCTTTAGATTATCCCGGTTATGGCGAATCCGACTTTCCCGTAAGCGAATTAAAGCGAGAGGAAATCGCGCGCTATATCTTCGGTGCAATGGACGAACTGAAGATCAAAGAAGCGCACGTCGTCGGGCTTTCGATGGGAGGCGTCATCGCGCTTGAAATGCACCGGCAAAATTCTTTGCGCTTTCGTTCACTCACCTTAGCTAATACCTTCGCCTGCCACCCCGAAGCCGAACGAATCATTGAGCGTTCGCAACATGCTTTAGCCCGTATGACGATGCGCTCATTTGCCGAAACTCGCGTCGAATCGCTCTTGACCGCAAATGCTCAACCCGCATTAAAACGGAAAGTAGTTGAAACGATGGCGCG
>JACCYN010000315.1 GCA_013696465.1 Pyrinomonadaceae bacterium | reverse complement strand
GAATGTTCGTAAAATTACAACGCCCGCCGCCGGAGATCAGTATCTTTTTTCCGATCTCGCTTGCGTGATCTAAAACCAGCACGCTGCGCCCGCGCTTGCCCGCTTCAATCGCGCACAGAAGTCCGGCTGCGCCCGCTCCAATCACGATCACGTCTTTCCTCATCATGCGGCAAATTTTACTATTTGAGAATCGTCGCTGCGTTGCGTTAGATACGTTTGTTGAGATACGTTTGCAGACTTCCAAGTTGCAAAGTCTCTTCACAAGGGAAGGAAATGATTTCGATGAAAAGAAATATAGGCGTCTTTTCCGCCATCTTATCGCTCTCGGTTTTCGCTTTCACACTTCAACTCACGGGACTGAACAAACCGACGACGGCTGCGCAAGTCGCCGCCAACACCGCGACGCCAAACGCCGACCGCGCGGCGATCCGCGCGCACATGGAATTTCTCGCCAGCGATGCGCTTGGCGGGCGCGGCAGCGGCACGCGCGACGAACTCATCGCCGCCGCCTACATCGCTTCAGAGTTGCGCCGCTATGGAATCGCTCCGGCAGGCGATGGCGAAGACTACCTGCAAAAAGCTCCGGCGCGACGACGAAGAGGCGATGCGACCACAGACGCAACTCCGCCGTCCTTCACCTACAACGTCGTCGGAATCTTGCGCGGAAGCGACGCGCAACTCTCGAAAGAAGCCGTGCTTCTCTCCGCGCATCTCGATCACGTCGGCACGGGCGAAGCTGTCAACGGTGACCAAATCTACAACGGTGCGGACGACGACGCATCGGGCGTCTGCGCCGTGCTCGAACTCGCGCGCGTGCTCGGTGCAAGTACACTTAAACCGAAACGCACTGTGATCTTCGCCCTTTTCGGTAGCGAAGAGGCGGGCGGCGCAGGATCAAGACACTTTCTCGATCATTCTCCCGTGCCGCTCACAAACATTGCCGCCAACCTGCAATTTGAGATGATCGGTCGCCCTGATCCAAAAGTCGCCGCGCGCACGCTCTGGCTCACCGGCTACGAACGCTCCGATCTCGGCGCTGAACTCGCCCGTCAAGGCGCACGCCTCGTCGCCGATCCACACCCCGAACAAAAATTCTTTCAACGCTCCGACAACTACGCCCTCGCCCGTCGCGGCGTCGTCGCGCACACGGTTTCAAGCTTCGGCTTACACAACGACTATCATCAACCGTCGGACGACATCACGCGCATTGACTTCGCTCACATGACCGACGCGATTGGGTCAATGTTCAAGGCCGTGCTGTGGCTTGTCAACTCAAACTTCAAGCCGCAGTGGGTCGCAGGCAAGCAGCCGTAGCGCACATTATTAGACGCTTTTTCTGTTGAAAATCATGGCGGTCACAAGCCCAGTAGACATTGTGCTCGAAAAATGGAAGAGGTGTGGAATTCGTTTGTTTCCGCCTGAAGAAGAGGCAACCGTCATCGCCACGTTGAGCAAAGTCGGACGGCTTATTTCCTGCGATGTCGTTAATCTTTACTGTGCTACTGGAGGAATGGAAGATGGCGAAATGGATTCTTTGTGGTCATTATGGTCGTTTGACCGTGTGCTTTCCATGAATTCAGATTATGAACGTTCGTACATTCTATTTGCTGATTACTCGATTGACGCATACTTCTACTGCTTCAAGTATGAGAGTATAGAAACCTCTTCAGTTCATGTTGATTACTTTAATGGCAAAGAGCCGCAGCGCGTGGCGAATAGCGTAAACGAATTTTTTAGCTTGTACCTGACAGCCCCCGAAAGGTTAGAGATGATGACTTGACCTCACCTGCTTTCGCTTTACCTGTTTGGATTCTCGGCTGCTTGCGCCTAACTTCCGCGCGGGCGTATATTCATCAAAAATCATTGCTAATCAATTTGTTTTCAACCCAAGGGAGTTTTCTATGCCGCAGCGTCCCAAGATCGCCGCCAACATGCTCGAACTGATCGGCTACACGCCGCTCGTCCGTCTCAATCGCATCCCTGAACCGGATTCCGCCGAGATGATCGTCAAACTCGAATCGCAGAACCCGATGGATTCCGTCAAGGATCGCATCGGCTGGGCGATGATCGAAGCGGCGGAACGTGACGGCAAGATCAAACCCGGTGAAACTGTGCTTATCGAGCCGACTTCCGGTAACACCGGGATCGCGGTCGCCTTCGCCGCCGCGATTAAAGGTTACAAGCTGATCGTCACGATGCCCGAATCGGTGACAGTCGAGCGCCGTCGCGTGCTCGCCGCTTTCGGCGCGCAAGTCGTATTGACGCCGGGCGCGGAAGGCATGAAGGGCGCGATCAAACGCGCCGCCGACATCGCGGAAGAAACGCCGAACAGCTTCGCGCTCTCGCAGTTCGACAATCCGGCGAACCCGGAAATTCACCGCCACACGACGGCCGAAGAGATCATGGAAGACACGGATGGAAAGCTCGACGCCTTCATCGCCGGAGTCGGCACGGGCGGCACGATCTCGGCCGTCGGGCGCGTATTGAAAGAGCGCATCGGAAGTCATGTCCGCATCATCGCCGTCGAACCGTCATCGTCGCCCGTGCTCTCAGGCGGGCAGCCCGGCCCGAACAAAATTCAAGGCATCGGCGCAGGATTCGTTCCGCGCAACTACGACGCGGAAGTTGTTGACGAAGTGATCCAAGTTGATTACGAAGCAGCGATTGAGATGGCGCGGCGGCTCGCGCGCGAAGAAGGAATATTTAGCGGCATCTCATCCGGCGCGATCACGCACGCGGCGCGTGATGTAGCAAAAAGCTTAGGCGCGGGCAAACGCACCCTCTCGATCATCTGCGACTTCGGCGAACGCTATCTTTCGCACGAACTCTTCGCCAGCGAATAACATATCAAGCCTTCAAATGACCTCAAGGCTCTGGTATATGAACGCCGATTTCGAGGCTGAACTCGCTTCGACAAACGGCGTCTACCGTCGTTCATCTTTCTTCGATTCTCTCAACCGTCGCCTCGCCCCGCACCTGCTCTGGCTCGCGCGCCCCGGCGACGCGCTGCTGTTGCCGCCCGAATCTTCCTCTGAACAACTCCGAACGGAAGCACAGCGTCGCGTGGTTGAACTCATCTCCCCACCGCAAGCAAAGAATCAATCCGCTCACACGTTTACGCCTTGGGGTTGGACTCCGAGCGCCGCCGCGCTTGGTGAAAGGGTTGGAGCAATCACACAACCGATTCCCTTCAACGTTGTGCAACGTGTTAATTCAAAACTCTGGAGTCACCAACTCGAAGCGGAATTAGGGATTGCACAAATGGGGGCAGCTATTGCCTCCACTTTTGAAGAACTGCAAGAGGCGGTCGCCCACGCTTGCCCCAGATCAAATGACAAGTGGGTGATCAAAAGTCCGTTCGGTTTCGCCGCGCGCGATAGAGTTTTAGGACGTGGAGGTTTCTTGGACGAGCCGCAGGCTAAGTGGTGTCGGCGGCGTTTAGCGCAAGGCGAGACGCTCGTCTTTCAGCCGTGGCTTGCGGTTGTTCGTGAATATGGAATCGTGATGGAGATTTCCCCCGACGGAACGATTGAGATTCACGGCATCAGCGACTTGCAAACCAACGGCGCGGGCACCGGCAAAGGCTACCTGCTCGGTCGCCCGCCCGCCCCGCACCGCGCCATTGAACTTGAAAAAATCGCTCGCGTCGTCGGTGAGCGTCTTTTCAAAGAAGGTTACTACGGCCCCGCCGGAATTGACGCGCTTGAACACGCAGGCGGCTTGCACCCGCTATTGGAGATCAACGCCCGCTACACGATGGGCTTCGTCGCCGTTGCCGTTGAACGCAGCCTTAAACCCACAACGCCAACTTTCTGGAGTACAGGCGAAGAGAAGTGTGCAAGATAGAAAGGAGGCGATCATATATTGATCATGACCCCCTCCTTTTTATCTTCGCCAATCTTAATAGCGGGGGCGTGGCTCGAACACGCGACCTTGGGGTTATGAATCCCACGCTCTAACCGGCTGAGCTACCACGCCACATAAAGTGAAATGATTATTATAAAGACGAGTGGTGAAAGGTCAAGCGCGGTTGATGAATCATAAGGGTGCAACGTGTTTGCCTGTGCGCGTCTTGGGCGCGTATCATCGTGCGTTGCCGACACATTTCTTAACGAGAGGTTTTTGATGACTGATCTTGTTCATCGTCCGCGACGGTTGCGGCGAAGCGTGGGCTTGCGCGCCCTTGTGCGCGAGGCGCGGCTTGTGCCGGAGAGTTTGGTGCTGCCGCTCTTTGCTTGTCCGGGCGAGGGCGTGCGCCGTGAGATAAGTTCGATGCCGGGCGTCTACAATCTTTCGGTGG
>JACCYN010000292.1 GCA_013696465.1 Pyrinomonadaceae bacterium | reverse complement strand
GACTCGCCGGGAGACGCGCCCCGCTCGACGAATGGCTGCAAAAATTGCTCGAACACCGTAGCGGTGAAACTTCAACACGCGCGATTGATTGTTTATACGGAACGACGAACGACGGGGCGAACAAATTCATCTGCCTCAACGCCGCGACGCTCGGACTCGGAGCGCAGGTGGCGATGCGCGTGGCAAGACAAAGCGGGAGCGTGCAACGTCTGCCGGGCGAGATTCGCTTCGCTCTCGCCGCTGTCGTCGCGCTCACAAAATGGCGTGAACAAGCACTACGCATCTGCATTGACGGAAGCGAAGCAATCGAATGTCAATCGAATTTGCTCGCCGTCGCCAACGGACTCTACGCGGGCGGCGGCATGATGCTCGCGCCCACCGCCCGACCCGACGACGGGCTGCTCGACGTGCTGCTCACGCGCGACTTCTCACGCCCCGAACTCCTGCGCGAACTCACGCGCGTTCATCGCGGCGGGCATCTCGCCAACAGCAAAGTTTCGCACCGACAGGGCACACAAGTGAGCATTGAAACCATTGACCCGGCGCGCGCCATCCCCGTCGAAGCCGACGGCGACGTGCGAGGGTTTACGCCCGTCGAGTTTCGCGTCATGCCGGAGGCGTTGCGAGTCGTTTATTAAAAGTTAATACGAATAACGCGCCGCGCTTGTTTTACCAAGTTACCTTGCACACACTTAACCGCGTTAATTCTGCTTGTTTGATTTCACTGAATCGCCGCGCTACGCGGTGTCGCCTTCGCGCGATTGCGCAAAGATTCCTCCGCTTGTGCCAATGCTGCGTCCCGACCGCTTCGCACGTCTGCCAACGTCAACGCAACTGTCTCGTCGGGAGTTACACCATCACCTTCGAGCCTCCGACCCTTCGATGTCAGAAACGCGATCTCGCTCACGGTGAATTCGCCGCCGCCCTTCACTTCCCGGTGCTCCAAAACGCCGAGCACGCAGCCACATGATTGCGTGCCGACGACGCTCGCGCGGTTCTGTTCCTGCAACGCACTCGCAAACAATTCGGACGCGCTACCCGAAGCTTCGTTGACGAGGATGATGACAGGCGCGCGATACAATTGCCCACCTTTGCGTCCCGCTTGAAACTCCTTCGGCAGTTTTATCAAACCGAAAAGCGCGGATGGCGGCTTGCCCGTTCGCGTGAGTATGCGCCCGAAGGAAACTTTCTCGTTAAAGAAGAATCCGGCGATGCGCAAAGCTTCTTCCCCGTCGCCGCCGCCGTTGTTGCGCAAATCGAGAATGAGTCCCGGCGCATCTTTGAATTTTATGAGCGCGTCTTTGATTTCGTTCGCCACCGGCTCACGAAAGCGATTGAACTTGATGTAAGCGTAACCTGAAGGGAGAAGTCGCGCGGTGACTTTCGGCGCAGCCGACTGCGTGCGTCTCGTGAGCGTTACGTCAAGCGGCGTTCCGTCGGCGCGGACGAGTCCGAGCTTAACAGTCGTTTCGGGATCGCCCGCGAGTAGCCTTGAATATGTGAGAAGTCGCATCGCTCGTTCTGACGAGGAAGCGCCGATCTCGTCACGAACTTCCTTGGTGCGTTCGGCGATCAGCTTATCGTCAATCGTGCTCACAACCATGCCGGGCTGCACGCCGCCGCGCGCCGCATCCGAATCCGCGCCGACGCTTAAAACGACAGGAGTTCCTTCAACTTCCGAGATACTGACGCCCGTGCCGGTTGATTGCAAACGCCTGCGCTGCTGACGTTGGCGCGGACTCAAGAATCGCGTGTGGGCGTCGCGTAGTTCGCCCGCCATCTGTCGCATCAAGGAGTAAAATTCATTATCGCTCTTCGCCGCTTCGACGCGCGGGCGGTAGCGTTCGCGCACCGCGTTCCAATCCACGCCGTTAAATTTCGCGTCGTAATACTTCTCGTTGATCGTCCGCCAAATCTTTTCAAACGCTTCGACGCGATCTTTGCCCGTCAGTCTGTTAATAGAAGCGTCTGACTTTGCGGTTTGCGTTAAGTTGGCAAAAATTTGACGGGACTCGGCGAGCGCGCCGCTTGTAAGCACCACTATTAAAAACGGGGCGACAAGAATGCGCCTCGCACAAAGGAACGGTTTAATCATTTATTCTTTTCTCCTAAATTCCGAGATACGGCGGGAGAGTGTAGCCGGATGCTCCATTCTTACACGCAATCTACGGCTTCCGTCTTGCACGGAAGCAACTTCTATTGAACAGGATTAACGCGAATGCGCGGCATTACGGAATTGGGCGGGAGTCATTCCGGT
>JACCYN010000242.1 GCA_013696465.1 Pyrinomonadaceae bacterium | reverse complement strand
GCATTTAACGAAGGCGTCTTTGAAGCTTTTTTGAAACCGCCGACGGTTGCGAATCTTGGACGCCACATGCTCTTTCGTCGCAACAAAGTGAAGACAAATCCGACCGATATGCTGCGGCGCGTCTTTTCAAGTTACGGCGCGCTCGCGCGCGAAACGTTCGAGCATGAAGGATTGCGTTCGGCGCTCGTGTGGCTCGCGGCGCAGTCGGGGCCGCCTCCGTCGGCGGCGGCGACCGGAGATTTCTTGGGATGGCACGCGATGATACATCGAAGCGGCGTGCGACGACCGCGCGGCGGGTCGGGTCAGCTTACGCAAGCTCTCGCCAGATGTTTAGAGCATCATGGAGGCTGCGTTCGTCTGTCGGCGGAAGTCGAACGCATCGAAGTTGAAAACAAAGGGCGCGCGACCTGCATCAGGTTGAAAACGGGCGAACGGATTGAAGCGCGGCGCATCATCTCAAACGCGCACGTGCAGACGACATTCTTGGATTTGATCGGCGCGGATAATTTGCCGGACGAATTAGCTGCGCGTGTGAAGAATATCCGCACGGGAAACGGCTTCGGCATGATCGTGCGTTGCGCCGTGTCGGAGTTGCCGGATTACACGGCTGCGCCGTCAAACGGAAAACCGGGTTTATGTCATCAGGGATTGCAGTTGCTCTGCCCGTCAATCGAACATCTCGAACGCGCTTACGCGGATTACATGAAAGGCTTGCCGTCCGAGCATCCGGCGGCGTTGGCGATGACGTTCTCGGTGGTTGACCCGACCATCGCCCCGCCGGGCAAGCACACGCTTTTCATTTGGGGGCAGTACTATCCTTACGAACTCGCCAACGATTTGAAGTGGGACGACATTGCGGAGCGCGAAGCCGATAAACTGATTGATGTCGTCAACTCATACGCGCCGAACGTGCGCGCGAGCATCACGGATCGCTTCATTCAGACGCCGCTTGATCTGGAAAGGCGTCTGGGACTTCTGCGCGGCAACGTGATGCACGTCGAGATGGAACTTGATCAGATGTTTCTCTTCCGACCGTTGCCGGAACTGTCAACTTATCGCACGCCGATCAAGAACCTTTATTTAACCGGCGCGTCAACGCATCCGGGGGGCGGCGTCTTCGCTGCGTCGGGGCGCAACACTGCGCAAGTCGTGCTTGGAGATGTACGCGGCGGCGTGAGAGGTTGGTTACGGCGCGCGTTCTCATCCGATCAAGCAAAGTGAACTTTGGAGATGTTTCGTAAATGTCTTACTTCTGCTTCGTTTGAGGAAATAGATGTGTGAAGCCGCGCTGTGTCATAGCAGAGTTATAACTTTATTGTTTATACTGAAGGTGACAAAATCAAATTACGACGTTCAAATGAGGAAAACTTATGTCCCAAGAACAACAAACTGTGGCTGATATTTTTCGTCGCGCGCAGGCCGTGCGTCGTGAGAATCCGCAGATGCCTTACAAGGATTTGAAGGTGCAACTCATTCGCGAGTACAAGGGCGCCGCGTTTCCGCCCGTCTATAATCTGACGATCCCCGAACAGGATGCGCGCGCGCCGGAGGAAGATTGGTCGGCCGGATTGTCGCTTGTCCTTCGCGGCATCCAGCAAAAGAATTGGGCAGAAGTGATTAACGGCATCGTCTTGAGTCTCGAACAGACGGAAGGCTACGAGCGCGAACGCGGGGCGGAAGGCTCGACCGACGAGTGGCACGACCGCAGCGTTGGGATTCGGGGCGCGCTTGAGAAGGGCGTCGGCAAGTGGATGCCGGACGAATTGAAGGCGGTTGTCGAGCGCAGCGCGGCGCGGGTGAGCAATCGGCGCGCGGAAGCGACGATCCCGGAGAAGAAGAATCAAGGATAAAGTTTTACTCGCACTCGAATCATTTCCGGTGCGGGCGATCTGAGGAGCGAGGATGAGTTTTTTAGGCGGACTTTTTAACGACCCGTTTTATCAGCGCACCGATCCGCGCAAACCCGAAGACATAGACGATGCGGAAGTGATCATCAGCCCCGACACGCACCGCGAGAATCGTATCCCGCCCGG
>JACCYN010000272.1 GCA_013696465.1 Pyrinomonadaceae bacterium | reverse complement strand
GGCGCAGATTGCGCCCGCCTTTTCTCTCGTTGGAATGCTGAAACAACTTTAAGCGTGCTCTCCTCATTTATCGGCAACTTCAAAATCACCTTCAAGCCCGCCCACCGAGCTTGTGCCGATGAAAACTTTGAACGCGCCCGGCTCAACGCGAAATCGCATCTCGCGGTCGTAGAAGCCGAGACTCTCCGGCGTGAGCGTGAACGTGACGCGCCGCCGCTCGCCGGGTCGCAAACTGATTCGCTCAAATCCTTTTAGTTCGCGCACAGGCCGCGTCACACTTGCCGCCACGTCTCTGATGTAAAGCTGCACAACTTCGTCGCCCGCGCGCCGTCCTGTGTTCTCCACTTCGACGCTCGCAGTCAACCGCCCGTCGGGACGAATGCGTTGTGCGCTTAACTGCAAATTCGCCAAACGAAATTGCGTATAACTCAAACCGTGACCGAAGGGGAAGAGCGGCGTCACATCAACATCCAAGTACTTCGACGTGTATTTGTTTTTCGCGTCGGGCGGGCGTCCCGTGCTTTTGTGATTGTAGTAGAGCGGGATTTGCCCGACATGGCGCGGGAAGGTGACGGGGAGTTTGCCGCCGGGATTTATGTCGCCGAAGAGCACGTCCGCAATCGCGTTGCCCGCCTCCGTGCCCGCGAACCACGTCTCAAGGATCGCAGAGCTATTCTCCGCGATCCAGTTGATCGTCAACGGTCGCCCATTCATCAACACGATGACGGTGGGCTTGCCCGTCGCCTGCACCGCTTTCACTAAATCGAGTTGTCTGCCCGGCAGATCGAGCGAACTGCGCGACGCGGCTTCGCCGCTCATCTCCGCCGATTCGCCGATGGCGATGATTGCCACATCCGATTCGCTTGCCGCACGCACCGCCTCCGCGAAACCGTCTACGTTGTCGCACGCAATCTCGCAGCCTTTCGCGTAATTGATTTTCGTTTCCGCGCCGACTTTCGCTTTAATTCCGGCGAGCAACGTGATGACGTTATCCGTCTTCCCAAGCGCGTCGGCCGACCATGATCCGATCAAATTTTTCTGATCGTTGGCGAGCGCGCCGATCACGGCGATTGAGCGCAAAGTTTTTGCAAGCGGCAAAACTTCGCGTTCATTCTTCAGAAGCACCATTGAACGCGTCGCTACTTCACGCGCCGCGCGCAAGTGTTCGCGGCTCAAGATTTCAGTCGCCTCACGCGCTTCGTCAACGTATGGATTCTCAAACAAGCCGAGACGAAACTTAACGCGCAACACGCGCCGCACAGCTTCGTCAATCGTGTTCATCGAAAGTTTGTTTTCACGCAAGAGCTGCGCGCCGTGCTTGTTGTAGAGTCGGCTCACCATCTCGATGTCCACGCCCGCATTGAGCGCTTCGCGCGCCGCCGCTGCTTCCGTGTCTGCAAGACGGTGATTCATCAACTCTTTTACAGACTCGTAGTCGCTTACCACAAACCCGTCAAACTTCCACTCGTTCCGCAAAATTTCTGTCAACGTAAACGGATTCGCCGAAGTCGGCACGCCGTTCAAGTCATTAAACGCGCTCATGAACGTGCCGACGCCCGCATCCACCGCCGCCTTAAACGGCGGCAAATAAATCTCGCGCAACGTGGTCTCGGACATGTCGGTTGTGTTGTAATCGCGTCCCGCCTCCGCCGCGCCGTAAGCGACGTAGTGTTTGGCGCAGGCCACGACGCGCGTCGGGTCGCCGTAATCCGCCCCTTGAAATCCGCGCACGCGCGCACGCGCCATCACCGATCCGAAGTAGGGGTCTTCGCCCGCGCCTTCGACGATTCTGCCCCAGCGCGGATCGCGCGCGATATCAACCATCGGCGCAAACGTCCAGCGCACGCCTGCCGCAGACGCTTCGCGCGCCGCGATCCGTGCCGCGCGCTCCGCATCCGCCGGACTCCAACTGCTCGCTTCGCCGAGCGGCACGGGGAAGATCGTGCGATAGCCGTGGATCACGTCGTAGCCGAAGAGCACGGGAATCTTTAAGCGTGATTCGTTCATCGCAATGCGTTGCAGTTCGTTGACGCGCTTCGCGCCCCGCACGTTCAAAAACGAACCGAGCAGCCCGCGTCGTACTAAGTCTGGATGTTCCGCGCGGAAGCTTCCGTCCACGTCACCGTCGAGTTGTTGAAGCTGTCCGAGTTTCTCTTCGACGGTCATGCGCGCAATCAAAGCGTTAATTCTTGGTTCGACGTTCGCCCGTCTCTGTTGCGCCGCAGAATGAGGAGGGGCGACGGCGCGAACACTGAAAGCGGGTAGTGTCGAAGCAAAAAGTATGAGCGCGAGCGCGACGCTCGCTGTTTTCGCCAATTCCATTTTTAGCTTCCTCCAGCGTTGCGACGCGCGCGAATAAAAATCTACGAAATCATTTCGCGTTAGTCTTAAAAATCCTCATCGAACCGCAACAAAATCGAACCTTATCATAACAACGCCCCGACGAAGCACGAAACCGTCTTTTAATTGGCGCTCATCTCGAAAGCTTTTTACCCGTGTTGAATTCCGAAATTGCGTAAACAGTTTCGCGCAAAGCGAAGTAATAGAGTAACCTGAAGGGGATGGATAGGCTCAAGCTTTCCTTCCCCTCCAAACGCTCTTGTGTGTTGCGTGCGCGGTGCGTCGCCGCCGCGCTTCTCCTACTATTCATAAACGCGAACTTCGCCCCTGCATTCAACCGCGCCCAAATCAAAAGCTCAGGCGGCGGAGCGCGTCTGTCCGCGAGCGACGCAGAGTTTCTGGAAGATTTGTCGAGCCGCTCGTTTCAGTATTTCCTCGAACAAACCGATCCGCAGACGGGGCTGGTGCTCGACCGCGCGCGCACCGACGGTTCGGTTCACGACGAAGATCATCGCCATACCGCCAGCATCGCCGCCACCGGCTTCGGACTAACCGCGCTGTGCGTCGCCGCCGAGCGCAATTGGATGGATCGCGCGGCGGCGCGGCGGCGCGTCACAACGACGCTCCGCTTCTTCGCCGAAAAAGTTCCGCACGTGCGCGGCTGGTTTTATCACTGGATGGATTGGCGAACGGGTGAGAGGCGTTGGCAGAGCGAAGTGTCTTCGATTGACACGGCGCTCCTGCTTGCCGGAATCCTCACGGCGCGCAGCTACTTCCGCGACGACAGAGAGATCAATCGCCTCGCTACGCTGATCTACAACCGCGTTGATTTCCAGTGGATGCTCGCCGGACATGGCTCGACCCTTTCGCACGGCTGGAAGCCGGAGACCAATTTCCTCAAGCCGCGCTGGGACAACTACAGCGAGCACATGATCCTTTACCTGCTTGCCGTCGGCTCGCCCACGCATTCGATCACCACGCGCTCTTGGCTCGCGTGGAGTCGTCAGCGAATCACCTACGGGGGTTACACATACATCACGGGCGGGCCGCTCTTCATCCATCAATACGCGCACGCTTGGGTTGACTTCCGCGACCAGCGCGAAAGCTGGTATCCCTACACTGATTACTTTGCTAACTCGGTCGCCGCCACACGCGCGCACAAAGCTTTTTGTCTTGCGCTCGCGCAAGAGTTTCCCGGCTACTCGGAAAACGTCTGGGGCATCACCGCGTCGGACAGCCCGAAAGGTTACGTCGCATGGGGCGGGCCGCCGCGCGACCGGGCGATTGACGGCACGGTTGTTCCGGCCGCCGCCGGAGGATCGCTCATGTTCACGCCGGACATCACGCTTCCCGCGCTCCGCACGATGCGAGAGCAATTCGGCGCGCGCGTTTACGGACGCTACGGTTTTGTTGACGCCTTCAACCCGACGACCGGCTGGACGGGGCCGGACGTGATCGGCATCAGCGTCGGCATTACACTCTTAAGCGCCGAGAATTTGCGCACCGGAAACGTCTGGCGGTGGTTTATGCGCAACCACGAGATCGGGCGCGCGCTGCAGAGGGTCGGGCTGCAGCGAACGAACGCGCGAAGGCGAACCGGTTCGCTGCAACATTCGCCACGCGCAAGAACATAAGCAGATTGACGCAACTCACCGCGCAGTGCGCCGGAAAATTCGGAACTCCCAAGCGTCGAGCGCGACGGCGGGAAGGGCGACGGGGCGGATGCGCGGTTGACCTTCAGGCGCGGGAGCGTCGGGTGGGAGGGGCGGCGCGGGCGCAGGCGTCACGTCTGCAAATGCTGCGCCGTTTTCCGTTTCAACGAATCCGGCAAACGGGCGATTGGAAAGCTTTCAATTCTGCTTCGGTTGAATGCGGCTCGGCCGCCAGATGCGCGCCCGGCAACGCGGGCAGTTACCCATCGGAGATTCGACAACAAGCTTGATTCCTTGCATGCTGCCGCTCGCCGGGATGTCAACGGGTTCGGCGTGCATCTGCCCGCCCGAATGCCTCTTGGTGCTGACAACCGCGCCGATCCAATACGTTAGATTTTCGTAAGCTTTAATCTTGAATCGTCCTTGTTCGTCTGTCAGCCCACTACCGCCTTGCGCAGAGTTGTATTCATATTGTGTGATCGTCAAAGAGACGGACGCTCCGGCAACGGGCTGACCGTCCGGCCACACGACGACGCCTTCAATCGTCCGCTCGGCTAAGGGTGGCGGCAATCGTAGATCGTAGTTTTGCAAATGCTCGCCTTCCCCGATCTCGATTACGGTCGCCATCGCCGTTTCCTGCACACCGGGGTGGTAAACACGCGGGTAAGGAAAATCCGCGTCTCTGAGATTCGTGAGCCTGATGCCGAGATGGTAACGTGCGGGCGGAATACCTCCCAACTCGTAATTACCTACATCGTCCGTAAACGCCCAGAGCGACTGCGGATGCCTCTCGTTCGCAGGTTCCGCCAAGATCAAATCAACCATCATCTTCGGCACGGGACGACCTTGCACGTCGAGAACGCGCCCGCCGATGCGCCCGTTCACCTCTGTGTAGAAGTTGACTTCCGCGCAGCCGCGTTCGGCAGGGCGCGCCTGCCTCGCTTCCTTGACGGGCGCGAGATGCGCGGGCATCGCCGCCCTGACGCTGTAACTTCCGGCGGGCAGATTCGTGAAGCGGTAACGACCTTCGGCGTCGGTCGTCGTCTCCTTGAGTTCTCCCTTCGCGCCGCTTAACGTAACCTTTACTCCTGCCACGCCGCCGACGAGACGGCTATTGCCGTCATTCAAGTCGCGGTCGCGCCGCTCGACACGTCCGTAAACAGTAGCGCCCGGATTCGTTTCGCGCGCGAGTCCGTGAATGTAATCGAGGTCTTCGCCCGCTTGCGCGATGGGTCGCGTGCGGTTGAATCCGACGCGCAATGCACCCGCCTGCCCCTCTGTCCGATTCGCATAAACGAGGTAGGTTTCGCCTTCTTTGAAGCGGTACTCGCAATCGCCTCCGCTTGTCCTCTTCATGCCGGAACTTCCGTCCGAAAGCGTGATGGGCGTCGGCAAAGTTTCCGTCGCAACGATCTCGATCTGTTTCGAGTTGATTCCGCGAAATGCCTCGCTGACCGCGAAGCGCGCTCTCCGGTGACGATAGTTCCAGCGGTTTTCACCCTCGCCCTTTTGGAACGTCGGTGAGTAGGCGACCTCTGTCACCGTCCCAACGAAGACCGCAGTGGCATTCCAATAAGCTTGACACGGCGGTGAGTCATCACCCCCGCAACTCGCGCTAACAGTTGACGAGGAATACGTGGCTAGAAGCAGCAAGGTAGTCATCACTTGGAACACGAGTTTTCTCACGTCGCTTTTCCCTTTTTATGCGGCTCTTTACTTAATCCGAGTCATGAGTTGAAGTCAGACAGAGACTACACCTGCATGACGAATGTTATAGAACAAGACCTTGAGTTTGATAGTGTTCCACAACCCATTCCATGAACGCGAGAACACCCGATCTATAAACTGATGCCACAGTTGAGAGAAACTGGTTTCAATGGCTTGCCGTACCTGCGAGAGCAACAACTTGCGGGCGGGCGCATCAGCGCGTGTGATGAGCAAGACTTCAGCCTCTTGCTCAAGCAAGTCAGCAGCAGGCTCGCCCCGATAACCCAAGTCTCCAAGCGTCACGCCACCGTCGCTGTGTTCGCACAGCGCCAACAATGGGTCACGGTCATCAACCGAGCCGGGTGTCAACACGATATTGAGAAAACGCCCGGAAATATGGCGCAAGCAGTGCAGCTTGAAGCCGAAGAACCAGCCCTTCGAGGTTTTCCCGAAGCGTGCGCCATCCTCTCTCATCAAGCGCACACGTCCATGTCGCAATTGATGGCACAAAGGGACGGGCAAGGAATCAACCAGATAGAAAGCTGTGCTCTGTTCACTGGCGCAGGTCGCTTCCAACAACAATCCGACATGGATGGTCAATTGATGCAGTCGCCTCAGCCACTCGGCGTAAGAGGGCAGGTGCGGAAAAGCGCGCTTAAAGTTAGCCTGTATCAGACGATAGGTTTGCTTCAGACTCGCCACTTGAAACGAGCCTTGCAAGAGCGCAATGGTCAAGACTTCAGCGTCCGAGAAGCGGGGCACACAATGGGGCGAACGCCGCCACTGAGCGCAACGAGGGTGAACTTTCAGGTAGTCGTCAATAAAGCAGTAGATTTCTATCATCTGATGCTCTATGCTCTGCATCATAGGTCGTCATCCTTTGGTTGTAGAAGTCGTTTCGCAACTTCATTCTACAGACCGCAGAAGGACTGGCGACCTTTTCTTTTCAACTCATGACTCGGATTAGGTTACTGTCTATTATTCATCAACCCCGTGCTCGGCACGGGCTGCGCGGATTGTTGCACACGCACGGGTTCTTTTTTGTTCGCGCTGTCGCCATCCGCAAAACGGACGGGGATGATCAAATAGATCCCGTCGTCGGGCGTGAAACCTTGAAAGCGACCGGCGCGTGGAAGCGGCGCGGTGATTTCAAACGGCGCGTCGGTTGCGCCCGTAGCGGTGACAACTCGAAGTGCGCGGCGTCCGGGTTGGGCGTTTTTGTCAATCATCACGTCAACGAAAAGATAAGTTCCCGCCGCGTTTTAGCACACAAGTCCGACCTGCAAGTCGCTGCCCACCGTCTCGACGCGCGCGCCCGTTAAATTCTTTCCCCGCACGAGGACGCGCACGGGATTGACAGAGTGATTCGCCCACCAATTCGGCGGTTCAACTTTCGTCACTTCGGGCGCAAGCCCCTGCGCATGGCAGAGCGAGGCGAAGGCGAACGTCAAGAGGGAGAAGAGGAAAGAAGCGAAGAATCTTTTGCGAAGCGGGTTCATATTCGTTGAAGGCGGACGAAAGAGAAGTTGATTGTTAAAAGCTTCCTGAAAACTTAGAGAGAGCGCGCGAAATCCGAGTTTACGTTCCGGCTTCCGGCCGGTGCCCGCGATTGTAGAGTTCGGTCATCTCAAGGAGTCGCTCGCGGACTTCCGCGTTCAAGTCTTCGCTGCGAAAACGCCAATCCCAATTGCCGCCCGTCGAAGCCGGAAGATTCATGCGCGCCCTCGTGCCTGAGCCTAACAAGTCTTGCACGGGAATGAGCGCAACGTCGGCGACCGAGGCGAGCGCGGCGCGGATGAAGTCCCAGTGGATCGCCTGCCCGTCGGAATTGAGGTAGCGCAAACAGAAATCGCGCTCGCGTCGAACCTGCGCGTCGTCGCGCGTCGAGCCTTCGCCCGCCACGCTCTCAAACCAGCCGACGGTCGTATCGTTGTCGTGTGTGCCGGTATAGACGACGAGGTTGCGGTGATAGTTATGCGGGAGATCAACATTGCGCGAGTCTCCACCGAAAGCGAATTGTAGAATGCGCATTCCGGGAAAACCGAAATCATCGCGCAAAGCTTCAACGTCCGGCGTGATCACGCCCAAGTCTTCGGCGATGATCGGCAGTCGTCCGAGCGCGTTCTCCAAAGCCGTGAATAGTTCTCTGCCCGGCACGTTCACCCAACGCCCGCGCTCCGCCGTCGTGTCTCCGCCCGGCACTTCCCAACACGCCGCGAAGCCGCGAAAGTGATCGAGACGGAGAATGTCAACCGTGCCGAGAGTTGCTCGCGCGCGTTCGATCCACCAATGAAATCCTTCGCGTCGCATCGCGTCCCAATCGTACAAGGGATTCCCCCAGAGCTGTCCGGTCTGGCTGAAATAATCGGGCGGCACACCGGCCACGACGTGCGGGCTGCCGTCGTCGTTTAATTTGAAAAGCTGTGGGTGCATCCACACGTCCGCCGAATCGTGTGCGACGAAGATCGGGATGTCGCCGACGATCGCGACACGCCGTTCGCGCGCGTAAGCGTGCAGGGCTGACCACTGGCAGAAGAAAAGGTATTGGTAAAACTTTTGCGCATCCACTCCGGCGCGCAAAGCTTCGCGCGCGCGCGCCAGAGCTTGCGGTTCGCGCCGACGTAGCGCCGCGTCCCACTTGTTCCATGATAAGCCGTTGTGCGTGTCCTTGAGCGCGCGGTAAAGCGCGTAGTCGTCAAGCCACAGGGCGGTTTGCTGCGAGAAGGTTTCAAAGCCACCGCGCAAGCCCGTGTCGGTCGTGTGCGTGAACCGCTCGTAGGCGCGCTTGAGCAACTTGTTTTTGTATTTGATAACTTCGCCGAAGTCCACGCGCTCGGCCGGAAATGTGGGCGCGTCGTGCAAATCTTGTGGGGAGAGTAAATTTTCCTGAACAAGGCGTTCGGGGCTGACGAGTAAAGCGTTTCCGGCGAAAGCGGAGAAGCATTGATAAGGAGAATCGCCGTAGCCCGTCGGCCCAAGCGGTAAGACTTGCCACAAACTTTGTCCGCTCGCGTGAAGGAAATCAACGAAGCGGCGCGCCTCTTCGCCCAAGTCGCCGATGCCGAAGCGACCGGGCAAGGACGTCGGGTGAAGAAGGATTCCACTTGAACGCGCAAAACTCACTTCGACCTCCTAAAAGTTTCGATGAAAAGAATTGACACTGCATGTTATCCCTATTCGCAACTTGAACAGAAGAAAATCTAATTAAATCTCAAATTGTTCTCTTATGCGTGTGGGTGTTTCGGAGCAAATTTAGCACGGCGCGGAAATTTTTCTTTGATGAAAACGCGCAGTTAACTGCCCGATTCACTTTGCGCCCTAAAACTCTAAGCGCAGTCCGAACTGATCTGACGGTTGGTAAAGAGCTGTGTGCTCTGCAATCGCCCGAAGTCATTGATGTTGCTAAAGTCAGTGTTCGGCGTCGTGTACTGCGGCGTGTTGAATAAGTTGAAAAACTCAGTGCTTGACGCCGCAAAATGTATCATCCGTGCATCGATCATTCTGTATACTTCCGCGCACTGAATTAAGCAAGGCGACAAATCTTTCCCGCGACGAACGTCGCAGACGATTCGATCCGAACTTAAAATTTATGATCCTGATCGTTAATCTCAATCTCGCAGTTGACATGATCGTGAACGTCAACGGCTTGCAAACGAATCGAGTTCAGCGCGCCGTTTCAACTCTGCGCCAAGCGGGTGGTAAAGGCGTCAACGCGGCGCGCGTTCTAAAGACGCTCGGCGAAAGCTGCTCGCTCACAGGATTCCTCGGCGGCCGTTCCGGCGAGTTGGTCGCGGCGGGTTTGCGCGCCGAAGGCATCGCAAGTTCATGCACGCGGATTAAGGGTGAAAGTCGCACGTGCTTGATCTTAAACGACCGCAAGAATCGGCAACAAACCGTCGTCAATGAACCCGGCGCGCAAATCAGCGACGATGAATGGATCGATTTTACCCACGCTTACGAACGGCTGCTAATAAATTCCGAATTGATCATCATCACGGGCAGCCTGCCTCCGGGCTTGCCTGCTGACGCTTACGCACAACTCATCCATGTTGCCAACCGGCAGAGCAAGCGCGTCCTACTCGATTCGTCATCCGACGCTTTGCGCGAAGCCGTGTCGGCCGCGCCGTTCGTCGTGAAAGTCAACGACGCGGAAGCTGGAGAGTTGTTGAACGAGAACATCGGCGACTTTGCTGACGCCGCGAAAGCGACGGACAGGCTGCGGGAGTTGGGAGCGCGCAATGCGTTGATCACGCTCGGCGCGCGGGGAGCGATCTTCAACTTCGAGAATGTGAAATACCGTTTTGTTCCGCCGAAGGTGGAGATTCAAAACAGCGTCGGCAGCGGCGATGCCGTGATCGCCGGACTCGCCGCCGGGTTGCGGCGTGGACTTTCGCCACAGCAAACGGGCGCGCTCGCCGTCGCCGCCGGTACGGCCAACGCGCTTCATGGCATGGGTCGCTGCTCCGCCGGAGAGATAAGCGAAATCCTTAATGAAGTTTCCTTTTGTGTTGAAGAGACGCGAAGAGATTGAGGGCAATCGTTATGCGGCGAGACGCACGACGGGGAAGCGAACATCCCATTCGCTCGCTTTGAGTTTGATTGTATATCTGCGGCGTCGTTTTTTCTGAAGTTGTAAGTTCAAAAGTGCGCACAATGAAAAAGCATTCTCATACGGCGGAGAATGCTTTCTCGACGTTACAACTTCCCGCGATCAGTTCGCTTAGGCCGTCTGCGCCGCCGCATCCTGTACGATCTGCTGCCCTAAGCTTCCGGCGTTAAAGTAAGCGCGAAAGCGTGTAATGCGGTCGCCCTCGATCTCAAGCAGGCTAACGCCGTCGTAGTTAATCGGCGCGCCGTTAGTCGTCGTCCCCGAAGTCGTCCATTCGAGCGCGGCGCGCGTGTCGGTGATAATGCGGTTGCGGAATTCGGAACGCACCTCGCCGAATGTGTCACGATACTTCGTCCAGAATTCCCGCGCGCCATTGTGCCCGTGAAACTTCTCCGGCGAAATGATGTTGCCCACCTCGCAATCTTCTGCGTAAACCCCGACGATCTTTTCCAGATCGCGGCTCTCTTCTAATGCTCTCAGAGCTTCGATAAATTGCTCGGCTACTTGTGCTGACATTTCCTTTACCCTCCTTCTCGCCGCTATTATCCGCACAGATTTTGCGAACTGTTCACGGGATTCATACTTTGAGGATGCGAACGCAGTTTCTTCACCGCGTGAGTCAAGGCTTTTCATAGCCGAGCACCCGCGCTTCCATTCTTTCAACGCTGCGCGGATCAATTTTGAACGCCACCCAGCCTTGCCGCGTCGAACGGCGCGGCAGGAAAGCGATTTCAAATTCGCTGCGCTCGCGCTCTTCCTCGCCCTGCTTCAACACGACCTCGACGAGCACGCCTTCCGCCGTTTCGTCGCCGTGATTCGTCACTTCAACGGGAACGATGAAGTTGTGCGGACGCTCTTGAGGCGCGCCGACTTTTACTTCGACGCTCGGCGGCGCGTCGCCCATCGTCGCGCCGTCGTAAGCGAGCACGCCGAGCGTGCCTGCGACGAGCACAAGGCTGATGGCGAAGACAAGCCACTCAAGCCAATTCTTTTCGACTTTACTCATTGCACAAGCAGCCTCCCGGCAGACGCGCCGAGCGTCGCCGCCACGCCGAGCACAACCACCTGCGCGAGGCCGACCGCGAGCGCGACGCCTTCAAAGCGCCCGAAGAACAACAGGATCAGAGCCGATGAAGCGAGCGCAACGGCGTAAGTGACGAGCGCGCCGAAAAGCACGGATTTGAAGTCGCCCTTCAACACAAGTTCCTTCGCGCCCGTAAATTCGATGTAGTAGAGGATCATCGCGCCGAGCGCAAGCGAAAACAGCATCAACGCGATCAATTTCCACACGGAAGATTCGACGGCGATCATGACGATCTCCTCCGTCGGCGCGACGTTGGCGGCAAAGAGTACCGCCCCGCAGCAAGCGATCACGAGTTGACCGCCGAAGTTAACTTCCGTTTCCGCATCCCCTTCCACGCCGCGATCTTTTCCCGCGCCTTCGTCGTCGCCGCCAATTTGTCTTTCTCCCGACTCTTCATTGCTCACACCGCGCTTGTCCGCCGCCGTCCCGTTATCGCCCTGACCGCCGAACTGCGCCGTGCCGACCGAGACACCAATGGCGATTGTCATCGCTTCGATCACGATCTTACCGACGATCTCATTCGCCCC
>JACCYN010000270.1 GCA_013696465.1 Pyrinomonadaceae bacterium | reverse complement strand
GCAGACGCTCGCGGATTTCGATCCCGAAAAATTCGCTCATCGGCGCATCATGACGGGCAGGCACTGTTTCGGATGCACGGCGGGCGCGGGAAGTAGTTGCGGCGGCGCGGTGGTAAGTTCTTAGAAGGCGCTCGTTGTGACAGTTGATGTCTTTACGCTTCTTGTACAGAATCTAAAACTTAAAAGAGAACAAGGATATAAGGAGATGAGCAGCAATTCCAAACATGATAACGGGGACGGCGCGAATGGGGCGCGACGAACAGAGCGGGACGCGGGTAAAGATTTTCTCGTCGTCGGCATCGGCGCGTCGGCGGGCGGCGTTCAAGCTCTGAAGCAAATTTTCGCGCAAGTTCCCGCCGCGAGCGGAATGACTTCCGTTGTCATCCTACATCTCTCACCCGACCATGACAGCAAGCTCGCGGAGATTCTGCAAACGGCCGCCCGGATTCCCGTGACGCAGGTGACGGAAAGAGTTCAGGTCGAGCCGGATCACATTTACGTCGTGCCGCCGAATCAACACCTGACGTACGAAGTTCAAGCCGAAGAACTCAAGGCGTCGAACGAGGAACTACAGGCGATCAACGAGGAATTGCGTTCCGCCACCGAAGAGTTAAAGACGAGCAGGGAAGAGTTGCAATCGGTCAACGAAGAACTCGTTACCCTCAATCAGGAACTAAAAATCAAAATCGAAGAACTCAGCTTGTCAAACGCGGATATTCAAAATCTGATCGCTTCGACTAACATCGGCACGATTTTTCTCGACCGCGCTTTAAGAATAAAAATGTTCACGCCCGCCGCCCGCGACGTTTTCAATTTAATCGCGGCGGATGCTGGTCGGCCGCTCTCGGACATTACGCACCGCCTCGAATACAAAGATTTAATCCGCGACGCCGAAACGGTTTTAGAAAAACTGCAAACAATCGAGCGCGAAGTGCGAGTCAATGACGGGCGCACGTTCCTGATGCAAGTCTCGCCGTACCGCACAACTGAAGACCGTATCAACGGCGTCGTTCTCACCTTTGTCAACATCACGCGCCGCAAACAGGTGGAAGAAGCATTGGGCGAAGTCGCACAAAGCCTCGAACAGCAATCGCGTATCTTCGATACGACGCTTTCATCCATCACCGATTTTACCTACACGTTCGACGAAGAGGGGCGATTCGTTTATTCAAACCAAGCCTTGCTCGATTTATTAGGAATAACCCTCGAAGAAATAGTTGGAAAAAATTTTGCAGAATTGAATTATCCCGACGATTTGGCCGCGCGGCTGCAAAGCCAGATTCAACAAGTTTTCGATACCGGAGAGACGGTCAAAGATGAAACGCCGTTCACCAGTCCGATTGGCATGAGCGGGTACTACGAATACATTTTCAATCCGGTTGCTGCCGCTGACGGTTCGGTAGAATTCGTCGCCGGTTCAACACGCGACGTAACCGAACGCAAAGCCGCCGAAGAATCAGCTCGCTTTCAGGCTCATCTGCTCGATACGGTCGAACAATCAGTGATTGCTACGGATTTAGACGCAAAGGTTATTTTTTGGAATCAGTTTGCCGAAAGACTTTACGGGTGGACGGCAGAGGAAGCGATGGGACGCAGTATTATGGAGCTGACCACGCCGGATATGATGGCCGAACAAGCCACAGAGATTATGTCATTGCTGCGTCAAGGCAAAAGCTGGACTGGAGAGTTTCAGGTGCGGCGACGCGACGCCACGACCTTTCCCGCGCAGGTTTTCAATTCGCCCATCCAAGATAGTCAAGGAAGTTTAGTCGGCATTGTCGGAGTTTCTGGTGACATCACCGAACGCAAACGGGCGGAAGAAAAATTACGCCGCAGCGAAGCAGAATTGCGTCTCATCACTGACTCGATACCGAGCTTGATTTCTTACGTTGATAAAACCGAGCATTACCGTTTCGTCAACGCCGTATATGAAGAATGGTTCAAACAGCCGCGCGAACAAATCATCGGGCGCACGCTAGAAGATGTTCTGGGCGCGGCTTATCCGCCGGTGAAGGATTGTGTCCGACGCGCTCTGGCGGGCGAAACCGTTATCTTTGAAAACAAGTTAGATTATCCGCAGGAACAACGCTTCGTGCTGGCTCAATACGTGCCGGACACGGACGCAAGTGGCGAAGTGCAGGGTTTTTACGCGCACGTCACCGACATCGGCGAAAGCAAGCGGGCGGAAGAA
>JACCYN010000265.1 GCA_013696465.1 Pyrinomonadaceae bacterium | reverse complement strand
GGCGCGACCGCAAGATCAAGCATCTGGTTGAAGTCGCAATCGAAAAGCCTTCCCGTCCAATCAACGCTCAACGTGTTGCGACACATCAAGCCTTCGACCGCCGCCGGATTAAATGCTTCGATGAGCTTTCGCAGATAGCGTTCTTCGTTCTTTGTGCGACGCAAGTAATCGAGGAAGCGTTTGATCGGCATGTTCGTGATCGTGTAGAGATGATTGAACGAAACCTTGTAACGACTACTGAGTTCGCGCTTAAAATCTTTTTCAATCGAATCTTGCGCGGGCGGCAAGAATGCTCCGACGGGGTTATAAACGAGATTAAGAATCAGTCCGCTTCCGTCGCGCCCGAAACCGACGGCGTTTAAGCGGCGCAACGCTTCGATGGATTTCTCGAACACGCCGCGCCCGCGCTGCGCGTCCGTCTCGCGCTCGAGAAAGTAAGGAAGCGACGAGACGACTTCAACATTGTGCGCGCGGAAGAACTCCGGCAAGTCAACTTGCCCGGCTTCAAACATCACCGTCAAGTTATGGCGCACCATCACATGCGCGCCCGCCGCGCGAGCTTCGGTGACAAGAAACCTGAACGAAGGATTTAGCTCAGGCGCGCCGCCCGTTATATCAAGCACGGGAATTGAGAAGCGGCGCACGGCGTTGATTACTTGCTCCGCCACTTCGCGCGTCATGATCTCGGTGCGCGTCGGACTCGCATCAACGTGACAATGCTTGCACGCTTGATTACACAGTTTGCCGACGTTGACTTGCAGAGTTCCAATCATCCCTGCCGCACGCAACTCGATGCCATGCGCCGCCAACTTTTCGTCGAAATCGAAGAACGCGCCCGAAGCGTTTGATGTATCTGAAGAATTTAACTTCGTTTCGATGACGGGTAACTCTCTCCTCATCACATTGACACCTTGTCCACCGAGTTGTGCGCTTGCAAACCGTGTATCAGACTTGCGCCGCCTCTCAAAGCCGATGCCATGTGGATCGCTTCGGTCATCTGCTCTGTGTTCGAGCCTGATTCAAGGCAGGCTTGCGCGTAGGCGTCTATGCAGTACGGGCATTGCAGCGCGTGAGCGACCGCCAAACCGATCAATGCCTTCTCCCGACGCGAGAGCGCGCCGTCTTCCTGACACGCCTCGTACCACGCCATAAACTTCTCGAACAGGTCGGGGCGATGTTTGCCCATCTCCGCGAACCGGTTGAGATCATCTTCTTCGTAATAACTCATTGTGCGCTTGCTCCGTGAAATGTAAGGATGAAGGTGGAAGGGTGAGGGATGAAAGCGTGATAACACAAGTTGCGCTTTTACTCTTACATTCTTCCGCCTACATCCTTCATACTTATTCTCATGCGTCCCGTCGTCCTCGTCATGGTCAAAGCTCCGCGCGCGGGCAGGGTGAAAACGCGGCTCGTGCCTCCGCTCTCCGGCGCAGATGCGGCGACGCTCGCCGCGTGCTTCGCGCAGGACGCGGTGGCAAACGCGCGCCGCGCCGCGCTGCAAGTGATCGTCGCATACGCTCCCGATGACGCATCCCGCACGCTCGAAGAACTGTTGCCTGACAAAGACTTGCTCTGGATTGTACAGCGTGGCGCAGACCTCGGCGCGCGCATGACAGCCGCCGCTCTTGATGCGACGGCGCGTCGGTTTAACCCTCTCATCATTACAGGCACGGATAGCCCGACGCTTCCTGCTTCATTCATCGAAACGGCGATTGATTCGCTTGCCGCAAACGAATCCGACCTTGCACTTGCTCCGACGGATGACGGCGGCTATTGTCTCATCGGGTTTCGTCAATACCCGAATCATCTTTTTCAAAACATACGTTGGAGTACGCCTCTCGCTTACGGGCAGACTGCCGAAAATGCCGCGCGTTTGAAGTTGCGCTTGCTTACACTTCCGCGCTGGTACGACGTTGACACCTACTCCGATCTCTTACGCCTACGCGACGAAATCTTCTCGGACGAAGCGGCGCGCGAAAGAGCACCGTTCACACATCAATGGTTGCTCGCGCATGACAAGTTGCTCACGAAAATGAGTTGAACGGCGACGCTTAACACGTCTTTTCAATTGCACGTTCGTGTTTTGTTTCCTCACCACGACGACGGCGAATCGGCGCATACAGGCGAGCGAGTTCGCGCCGATGAAGCGGCTGAACATGGGGAACTGTAGCAACTGATAGAACAGCCCGGAGAATGAATAATCGGCATTCTGTGTCAGCGCGAAGTGAGTCCGCGCGAGTTTGCGGGATGCGTTGCAAATATTAGTATCAAGCGCAGAAGTGCTCCGAGTACTTTTTACTAAGCAGCGATCCCGAACAGTCTCGCGACGAACTTCGCCTGACCTCGTGCGTCACTCCCCGCCACCCTCTTGACCTGCCCCTTCCTCATCAT
>JACCYN010000199.1 GCA_013696465.1 Pyrinomonadaceae bacterium | reverse complement strand
CGCCTGCCGCACATCGAGATTGACAGGCAAGGCTGGGGCGTCGTCGCGCCGCGCCGCGCCGTCGAAGTCGCGCTCGCGTTACGTCCCATCGTGGCTTGAACGCTCACGGGCGAATGCTTGAATGCCGGGCAACTCGCTAGACACGCAGTTTGAGCGTGTGACACAATTTTAATCGAACTTGTAAAGTTGAAACTTAAGTGAGGAATATTATGGCTGAGAATGAAGAAATGATAGAAACAACTCCGACGAATGAAACTCCTGAAAACACAGATGCGTCAACGCAGACCGAAGCATCGCCGGAGCAAGAGGTGAGCACTGAAGAGATCACCTACCACGCAGTTGAGAAGGACGGGCAAGTGTCGGCCATCTGGGAGATGCAAGGGCGCAAACACCTGCGCACCATTGATCCGCGCTCGCGGCAAGGTCAAGAAATCCTGCGCCTCTACACTTCGGAACATACGGAAGACGAAGCGGCAGCTACCGCTTAAGAGAGCGATGAGTAGTGGGTGATGAGTAAGAGCGAGAATTGCTCGTGCTCGCCGCCCGTCGGCATTTCAAGTGACGAGGTTGCGAGGTTCGCCGCGCACAAACGCCTCGATGCTTTCGATCACTTGTTCGAGCAACGACTCCATCGCCTCACGACTCGCCCACGCGACGTGCGGCGTGACGATCAGATTGGGCACATCGGATTCGAGCAGCGGGTTGCCTTCGCGCGGCGGCTCGCTCGTTAAAACGTCAACTCCTGCGCCAGCTAACTTTCCCGCGCGGAGCGCATCGGCTAATGCCCGCTCATCCACAATTCCGCCCCGCGCGCAGTTAATCAAAATCGCCCCCGAAGACATTAACTTCAATTCCACTTCGCCGATCATCCCGCGCGTCTCAGCGTTTAGCGGAGCGTGAATTGTCACCGCATCGCTTCGTCGCAACGCTTCGGCAAACTCCGTGCGTCCCGCGCGAATCTCACGCGCGCCCTTGCGCTCGGCGACAAGCACCTCTATGCCGAAGGCGCGAGCCAGACGTTCCACCTCGCGGGCAATCGTTCCGTAAGCGATGATGCCGAGCGTGCTCCCGCGCAGATCAGTGATCGCGTGCGTCAACAACACAAACTGCGAAGATTGTGCCCACGCACCTGCGCGCACGTCTTCGTGGTAAGGAATGAGATTGCGGCGCAGCGCGAGCAGCAAGGTGAAGACGTGCTCGGCGACGCTGTGGCGCGAGTAGTCACGCACGTTCGACACCCGAATGCCGCGCTTCCGGCAGGCGTCGAGTTCGATGTTATCAACGCCCGTCGCCGCCACTGCGATCAATCGCAAGTGGGGTAAAAGACTCAACTCCGCTTCGCCTAATCTAACCTTGTTCGTAATGCAAACGCTCGCCCCCTGCAATCGTTCGATTGTTTCATCCGCGCGCGTCTCCGCATACTCAACCCATTCATGTGCGAAAGAGGGCGGACGCAAATCCCCTCGCACGGTGTTGCGGTCGAGAAAAACGATTCGTTCCATCAGTCAATAAAAGAAGCGTGCAACGAAGTTATTGCGCGAAGAATTGCGTCGAGAGAAAGCCCCGAAGAATCACTGCGACGCGGGCTTAAAGCTCTATTAAGCGGCATTGTGCCGTATAACACACCAGAGTGAGCGTATTATATGGCATACTGCGCTTTGATCAGTAGTAGGTGTTCCATCGTGCGATGGCGAGGCGAAAGAAAAATGCCGGGTTGCGTGTTGAGAGCGGCGGGTGCCGACTTCGATGTTGATAAATTCGTGGGGGTAAGTACCCTCTCATCTTGTGAGGTATACCGCAAAGGAGAGCCAAAAGGGCGTCGGGGTAAACTTCATGAAAAGTCCGGATTGAACATAATTGTTAGCGAGGCGGATGGCGACGACTTACAGCAACAGATTGAAGACGCCGTAAAGTTCCTCGAAGAGAATATGGCTGAGGTTGAATTCCTGTTTCGGTTCGCCGAAGATGTGAGTCTCGATTTCGGCGTGTGGCAGAGGGGCGAGTTCGGTCATTACTGCTACTTCCCGCCTACACTGTTACGTCTCGCTGGCGGCTTGGGGCTGGGTGTTGAGCTGTCAGTATATGTCGGAGAAGATAGTTGAATTGTTCAGGAGGAAAACGCCTAGCAGTGGCATGTGACTGACGCGCATCCAGCGTACCTATTATCATCCACGGTTCGGGCGCGACAACTGTCGGCGGGCGTTAAACGCCAAAGCAGGTAAGTTAGTTAACTTCGCCTTCGCTCATTCACTGTCTAGATTCTCAACGCCTCTTGGCAGCGGGCACGGAATTCTCCCCAGTCGGCGTCCGTCGCGGGCGCGAACCCGTACCAGTGCCGCTCGAAGCTAGCGACGAGCGGTTGCATCGCGTCGTGGAGCGAAGGTTTATCGCGGAGGGCGAGGAGGTAGTCGCGGTTGGTTTTGTGTTGCGCGAGCGGAAGGAGGCGGCGGTCGCCGAGTTCGATGAGCAGGGCGATGTAGGCTTTGCGGATCGCGGCGCGCAAGTTTCCTTCGCGCGCGAGGGCTTCGGCTTCCGCGAGCAGGTCGGCAGACGTTTTCTCGCTTCCGATCTCTTCGCCGAGTACGACACGCGCGCCCTTCTCGCCCGCGCCCTTTCGCCTTCGACGCCCTCTGATAAGCGGGACAAGCTTCCAAATCGCAAACGCGAGAACTGCGACGCACAACGCGATCACAAACACCTGCGCCGCTTTGGAAAAAGCCGCGACAGTTCCCGGCTCTAAGCCTTGCGTCTCAGGAAACAGTTCGCGCAGCCATTCTGTGAAGCGTTGCCAGAGACGCTGAAGTGCCGATTCACGTTGAACCTCGTTCGCATATTCAGGACGGCGAAGGATGGCGGACAGACGCCTGCGCTCTTCGTCCTTTTCATTGGCGGCGAGGCTCGACTTTTCCGCTTCGCTTAAGCGTTCGTTCAAAGCAAGCAGGCGAACGGCTATGGAACGGAGCACAGCGGCGCGCGCTTCATCCGTGCGTGCTCCCTTTTTTTCGTACTCTTCAAGCTCTCGATGAAGCCACGAATTATCAACGCGAACGTTTGCGCCTCCCCACTCCACTGTTTCGTTCGGCGGCAATCGGTCGCGCACGAATCGCAGCGTGTCAACAGATTCCGCTCTGATCGTCGCAGAGTCGCTTGAGGCGAGCGCATCGAGCGAGACAGCCGCCGTGCGCACGCGCCCGTTGTAATCGGCAAGTGACGCGGCG
>JACCYN010000169.1 GCA_013696465.1 Pyrinomonadaceae bacterium | reverse complement strand
CCGGTATTGTGAGACGAACTCCGGTTGCTGCATCCACCGGTGTATCGAAGCTTCGCCCACGCCAGCCATAACCGCGGCTTGGGACGGCGAACCCGTTTTGATGAGCGCGAGCAACGCCCGTTCCTGTTTCGCGGTGAGAGCGTTTTCGGGAGGCAAGTTGAGTTTTAGGGTCATATTTCACCAAATGAGAGCGAATGAGAGTCTGTGAGAGTCTTTTAAGAAACTTTCATGCCTAAGCCGCCGCTACTGTCGCGTCAAATGACATACTTCAAAAGGTCGGGGTCGTCCTGCAACTCGTCGCGCAGCCTTTCGACCGCAACATCACGCTCGACCTTCGCCCTGTCCATGATGCGCGCGAGCGACTTCTCTATCTCATCCCTCATCCGCGCATCGCTCGCCGCGTTCGGTCGAGGCTCCTGCTCCAACCCGAACACTCCGCACAACGCGCGCGCCGCCGCCTGCGAGTCATGCACCCTCACCGTCCGCGATGTGACCGCGCCGGTCAGCGCGTCAGTCTTTACCGTGACTTCTTTAATCAAATGCGACACGCCCGCATTAATCGCTCCCTTGAGGTCTAATTCCCCGTTTTCGTCAAGCAGGTGTGTAACATCCGTTCTCATGTGCGAAACAAGCGTGCCAATTATCTCATCCGTATGCACTTGCGCCTCTCTCATGGCTTGCTCGCGCCGCGCCTCGATGCGCTCGCGCACCTTAGGATTTCTTAGGGTTTCAAAAGCCTGCGGGTCGGGGTGCGCGTAGCCCGCTTCCCGCGCCGCTCTGGTCATGTTCCCGTGCCGCAGAACGCCCTCGACGAACTGCTCCTGCTTCGACGTTAATGTCTTCTTCGACTGCTGTTTCTTCGCCGTCATCTCAAGCCTTCCCTTTCCACACGGGAAACCAGTAGAGCGCAACTGCTTGCCTCTCAGGAAAGAATTCATTTTTGTGGAAGGCACAAGTGCCGTTCTTTTTCCGTTGCCAAGTCGTTGCCAAAATCCATCACAATAGACGATTCTTGCGATCTATTAACGATAGTAATCATGCTCGTTCGCGGCTGCTTTTATTGTGTTTTATTGAAGAAATCGCTCTTATTACTGAGAGCGATCAAGCTTCAAACTTGCCATTCGCAATGCGGAGGTCAGGAGTTCGACCCTCCTCTGCTCCACCAATGGATTCGACGAAAAAGGCAGACCACCCGGTCTGCCTTTTTTGTTTGCGACAAAATTTTGGCTTCCAGTTAATGGACGATGGAGCATCTCACTCCAACGCAAACTCAAATTCCTGTCTCGGCACAAGGCGATTGTTCTGAATCATGCGGGCGCAAGTGTTCCATCTGAGAATCGCATCGTCGTTACCGTGCGGTCGAATCGCTTCCGCCTTTTCAAACAGAGTCATTGCCTCGCGGAGCGAATCGTAGGCGGTGAATTTGCCGAGTGTCGTGCCCGAACTTAATTGAACTTTGGCGTAGCGTTCCGCGACGATGCCGGAGTAATAAACTCGTTCGTACTCGTCTGTGATGCGGGTGAGCACCTCTTTTATTTGCTTATCGCCAATGGCGTAACCTTTATCGTCACGGTCGGTCATTGCCAGCAGCAATGTGACAAGGGCTTGCTGGTTATCAGGTTCGAGATGCAATACGTCGAGGCAAATGCTCTCGGCGTTGCCCGGCTCGTTGAGCAGACGATACCGCATCGCTTTTTCGAGCGCGGCGGGAATGGCTTCTGTTGATAGCGGTTTGAGGTTGAACATAGATGCTCCTGTGAAGACAGTGATGAGCGATGCGTGATGAGTAAGAAATTCCCTATTCATCATTCATCACTCATCATTTTTTTCGCGGTCTGAACAACCGCACCAGTTTTGTAAGCGGGTCGTAGAACTCGTCAACGACGCGCTCTTTGAGCGGGATGATGGCGTTGTCGGTGATCTTGATGTCTTCAGGGCAAACGGTCGTGCAGCATTTCGTGATGTTACAGAAGCCGATGCCGTGATTGTCTTTCAAATCTTTCAAGCGGTCTTCGGTGTCGAGCGGATTCATCTCTAACGATGCCGCATAAACCAAGTAGCGCGGTCCGATGAACTCGTCATGCAGGTGATGTTCGCGGAGAACGTGGCAAACGTCTTGGCATAGAAAGCATTCGATGCACTTGCGAAATTCTTGCACGCGGTCAACGTCTTTTTGTTGCATTCGCCAAGTACCGTCAGTCGCATCGGGCGGGCGCGGGTTGAATTTTTTGATGCGCTTCTTGACTTCGTAATTCCAGTTGACATTGGTGATGAGGTCTTTCAGCAGCGGAAAAGCTTTGAGCGGTTCGATTGTCACAGGCTTATCAAGCGGCAACGTGTCGAGTCGCGTCATACACAACAAACGCGGCACGCCGTTGATTTCCGCCGAACACGAACCGCACTTGCCCGCTTTGCAATTCCAACGACAAGCAAGGTCGGGTGCTTCTTCGGCTTGAATGTTATGCACGGCGTCGAGCACGACCATGCCTTCGCCGACCGCCGTCGTGTAGTCAACAAGCTGCCCGGTCTGCGCGTCGCCGCGCCAAATGCTGAAAGTTGCGGTGGCGGCAGTAGCCGCAGTGGTCGCTGAAGTTGCAGTAGTCGCAATAGCCATCAATCAAGCTCCTCAATGATTTTTTTCAGTTCGTTGGGCATCGGCGCGAGCGGTTCGCGGCGGGTTTGCATGTTGCCCTCGCGGTCTTTCCAATTAACAAAATTGAATTTGGAATACTCGGCGTCTTTCGCCGGATAGTCGTCGCGGAACTGTGCGCCGCGACTCTCTTTGCGTTCAAGCGCGGAGCGTGTGATAGCTTCCGAAATCGTCAGCAAGTTTTTCAAGTCAAGCGCGGTGTGCCAGCCGGGATTGAACTCACGATGTCCGGTAACGCCGCATTGACCGGCGCGTTGGCAAAGTTTTTCCAGTCCTTCGAGAGCCTGTTGCATCTCGTCTTCGCGCCGGACGATGCCGACTAAATCCTGCATCATATTTTGCAGGTCGTGTTGAATCTGATAGGGGTTTTCCCCCGTGCGCTCAAACGGCTCGAGTGCCTGACGCGCCGCTTCGTCAACTTCGTCTCCGTTGATTTTGCCTGCGCTGTTTGCTTGAGCAAACTTCGCGGCGTAGTGACCGGCGCGCTGACCGAACACCAACAAATCCGACAAGGAGTTGCCGCCCAAACGATTCGCCCCGTTGATGCCGGCGGCGCATTCTCCGGCGGCGAACAAACCCGGCACGGTTGATTCCTGCGTGTCGGCGTCAACGCGAATGCCGCCCATGATGTAGTGCGTCGTCGGTCCGACTTCCATCGCCTGTTGCGTGATGTCAACGCCCGCGAGTTGTTTGAATTGATGATACATGCTCGGCAGCTTACGCTTGATGTGGTCTGTGGCGTTCGGCAGTTTCTCTTTAATCCAAGCGATGTCGAGATAGACTCCGCCGTGTTCGCTTCCGCGCCCGGCTTTGATTTCGCGGACGATGCAACGCGCAACGTGGTCGCGTGTGAGCAGTTCGGGCGGACGACGCGCTTCACGGTCGCCCTGCGTGTAACGCCAACCCTCTTCGGGAGTGTCTGCCGTTTGGTCTTTGTAGTTGGCGGGAATGTCGTCGAACATAAAGCGGCGACCTTCGTTGTTCTTCAACACGCCGCCTTCGCCGCGCACGCCTTCGGTGACGAGGATGCCGCGCACGCTCGGCGGATAGACCATCCCCGTCGGATGGAACTGTATGAACTCCATGTCAATCAGTTCCGCGCCCGCGTGATATGCAAGCCCGTGTCCGTCGCCTGTGCCTTCCCAACTGTTGCTCGTAATTTTATAAGCCCGCCCGACGCCGCCCGTCGCCAACACGATTGCCTTTGCCTGATAGACGCGAAAACGTCCGCGCTCGCGGTCGTAAGCCAATGCGCCGACGACGCGCCCGCCGCTACCGACATCGCGCAGCAACGTCACGACGGTGACTTCCATATAGACTTCGATGCCTTGATGAATGCCGTGGTCTTGCAAGGTGCGGATGAGTTCCAAGCCGGTGCGGTCGCCGACGTGTGCGAGGCGCGGATACTTGTGACCGCCGAAGTTGCGCTGCAAGATGCGACCGTCCGCCGTGCGGTCGAACACCGCGCCCCACGCTTCGAGTTCGCACACGCGCGCAGGCGCTTCCCTCGCGTGCAGTTCAGCCATACGCCAGTTGTTGACGTACTGCCCGCCGCGCATCGTATCGGAGAAATGCACCTGCCAGTTGTCGCGCTCGTCAACATTGCCGCGCGCCGCTGCCACTCCGCCCTCAGCCATCACAGTATGCGCTTTGCCGAGCAGCGATTTGCAGATTAGCCCGACGGACACTCCGGGGGATGATGCTTCTATCGCCGCGCGCAGTCCCGCGCCGCCCGCGCCGATGACTAAAACATCATGTTCGAAGGTTTGATATTGAGATTGATTTTCCGCCATCAAATGATTCTCCAGTCTGTCCAAATTCCCATCGAACAGAGCCTCACATAGATGTCGGAAAATGCCACCCAGAACAAGCTTAACCACGCAAACAGCCCATGTCGCCGGTTCATACTGCTGGCGCACTGATGAGCTTTCTGGCAAACCGGAGCGGCGGAAAGTTGGTCAATGCGTCCGCCTACGAGATGGCGCAACGAATGACAACTGAGCGTGTAGCTGCCGAGCAAAATAACATTCATGGTCAACACCAATGTGCCGACGCCGATGCCGAAAGATGTCGCGCCTGCGGCATCTGTGAACCAGAGAGCTTTCCAAGCATCGTGCGCCAGAAAAATTAAAAACAGCAGCGCGACGTAAAGAAAGAAGCGGTGAATGTTTTGCATAATGAGCGGGAACGAATGCTCGCCGCGATAGCTCTTGCGCGGTTCGCCGACGGCGCACGCGGGTGGGTCGCCCCAGAACGCTTTGTAATACGCCCCGCGATAGTAGTAGCAAGTGAACCGAAATCCGCCCGGCGCCCAGAGTATTAGCAGCGCAGGCGTGAACGGCAGCCAAGCGGGTAGCCAACTTGGTTTCGCGCCGAACCAGCTATACGTCGCATCGCCGAGAATTTCCGGCGAATAGAACGGCGACAGGTATGGACCGAAGCGATAATGCACGCCCTGAAACGCCGCCCAAGTCGAATAGACAACAAAGGCGGACAGAACCAGTAAGACTACCAACGACTTCGACCACCACGCGCCTTGACGCATGGTTTGACCGAAGCCGCGTTGTTTCATCGTAATTTGGGTGAGTGTCATAACAGAGTTTCAGCGTTTCAGAGTCTCAACCATCTCCGCAGCGAAAGTTATAAATTCATTAGAGTGATTTCACAGATCGCCAATCCGTGTAAAGTTGGTGTGAAAGATTGCGCTTCACTAGATACTACTCGCGCTACTCCGTAGTCAAATAAATTGTTCATCTGGTAATTTTGAGTAGTGGCTCAAGAGAGATGAATCAGAAGAGTTAAAACCACCTGACACTCTCCGCTCCACCAATAAGATTCGACAATTTAGGAGTCGCGCTCACGGCGGCTCGTTTTTCTTTTTGACACCACCGTTCGACACCTGACGGACATCCAGCCGGTTTACGTTATAATCCTTGCCATGAACAAAAAAGCGAAAAAAAGATTGAAGGAAGCGATACAGAAAGAGATCGCAGAGAAAGTAAAAACTCCTACGGCAAAACAGAATTTAACTTCCACGAAGAACGCGCCGGAGAGTCGCGGGTTTACCGCCAAGCCGGAGAAGAAACGGGGCTAAGTGGTGCATCCGGTAAGTGTGTTGTAGATTTGCAGCATCCCTTTGGAACTTGATTCAGGTACAGCAAACACAGCATGATAAATTGGAGAGGTATCAATGAGTCAATTACTTACGCACGTTAAACCGGATAATGACGGATGGGTTATCACGATGACGCCGGAGATGGCTCGTGCCGCTGGAGTCGCGGAGGATTCTCTCATCGTCTTCTATCTGTCCGATGGCGCGGTGGCGGCGGAAATATTGCCGCCCGCGAGTCCCGAACTGCGCGCCGAAGTTCATCGCATTGCCGACAAGTTCCGAGACGCCTTCACGGAGATGAAACGACTTGGTGATTGAGCGCGTCAAGTACATCTCCTACGCCGAAGCCGCCCTTATTCACGTAGAACTTATGCGCTACTTGGGCGAAACGCGCTACGGCGTCTCTGACCGCACACTCGTCGAATTCTGCGCTCGCACGCGCCCCGCAAGCCGCCGCTTACGAGCAAGCTGACATTCAGCGGCAAGCCGCGACGATGCTTTACGGACTCATCAAAAACCATCCATGGGTTGGCGGCAACAAACGCACCGCAACGACGCTCGCTGAACTCTTCCTCAACCGCAACGGCTTCGAGATCACGGCTTCCATACCGACATTGATCGAACTTGTGCTCGCCATCGAAGCAGACCGTTGGCAGGTTGACGAAATTGATTTATGGATGCGCCGCCACTGCGAACAAATCGGCGGCTGAATGTTTGACTATCTTTTGACCGGAATTTCCGCCAAGCGGCGAAAAAACACGACAGGGGACGCACTCACGGGCGGCTGCAACCTGAATAAATTCGGAGAGAACAGCACGTTTTGGCAGTCTCTGCGCGCTCCTCCCGTCCCTTTCGCAATGTTGGAGGGCATTTGGTTCGACTCCGCTCTGCTCTACCATTTATATTCAAGCGCACACAGCCCAGCCGCAGAGGTTGGCTGTTTTCGTTTGTGACACAAGCGCCGATGATTTCAGTGTGCGAATAATATGGAAAACTCTCGCGGCGGGAAGCGGCTTTTACTTTGCAGGTGGCTTTTTTTCTTGTCCAAAACGTTTCTGGAGGAGCATGATTTCCACCATTGAAGCCAGAAAGCGTTGGACTAAGCCTTTGGGTTGCGTTCGTGCGCCTTGCTGATCGGAGGCGTGGAGTCCGAGCAAGACATGAACTACTTTAATGATTGAAAGCACCGTCTGATCGACATCCTTCGTTGAATACCAGGGGCTGATGGCGACATGCACTCGCCCCTCTTCGTCGCACCACGCCTCGACGTTCTCCATGTCAATGGCGCGGGCGACCGATTCAGTGTCCGTGCCGGAGGGTAGTTCGAGCACGACCGAAGCGCGTTCGCCTTCCGCCAACTTGCTTTCGATGCCGACCGTTTCAAGCAGTCCCGCGCGCACGTCTGCGCCGATGGCCGATAGCGTCGCGCGCGTCGCCGCGAGCAATTGACGTTGCGCGCCCGGCACGTTTGAGCCTTCAGGCGCAGCGCTCGCTTCGCCTTGAGAATTTCGCATAAGCGGCGGAACGCGCCATGCCATCAGTTTCGACCCCCGCACGGGGGGCCCGCCCGTCACGGCGAGTTCTCAAAAGTCTTCCCACCGTCCGCGCCAGCGGCTCATACCGACTATTCCCCTTCTCGATTTATCGAACGTGCAAAGCTTCCGTCATCACCCACCTAAAACAGTTGCATCCGCTGCATCAACTCAAGCGAATTGTTACAACGGACGCGCGCTCCGGCAAGAACGTGATTATAGCAGCATTCGCGGTATCGTCGCTTTCATTCAGTTCACGCCAAAAGAACGGCAGCCCGGAAGCTTTCCCAAGCTTTGGTCATTCGTCTATTTCTCTTTCACGCGAAAGGTGAGTCCGACGGTGACGCCGAAGGGATAACCCGGCGTGGCGTGAACGCGACTGATGATTGGATCGCCCGGACGCAGACGCGACTCGAAGTAGTTCTGCGTCTCGAAGTAGCGTTTGTTCGTGAGGTTGTCAACCGTGAGATTGAAGTCGAGCCAACTGCGGATTCTTCGACTCATGCTGAAATCGAGCACGTCGTGTCCGGCGGCGCGGATCGAAGCGTCCTCGCCGTCTAAACGGTAGCTGCTGATGTGACGATAACGAAGCGAACCGTTGAAGCCGCGATAATCGGAGAGCACGAGTGAGCCGTTGGCGACCGTGTGCGGCGCGCTGTCCACATAAACTCTGGGGTTTGTGTTGCGAAAGTAAGCGTTGCTAACTTGCGTCAACCCAGCGTTGAAGCTCAAGTTGCGGAAAAGCTGAATCGAAGTTTTCGCTTCGTAGCCGTAAGAGCGGCTCGGCCCGGCGAATTCAACGCTGCCGTCGTCAGGGATATAGACTTGCTGGTTGGATTGATTGATCAGGAAGAGATCAGTGCTTAAGGAGAATCGCCGTGTGTTGTAGGACATGCCGAGTTGATGAAAGTCGGTTGTCGCAACGGGCGGCCCCGGCGTGTTGCCCGGCGCATCGGGCACGGGCGTCGGCTCGTTATCTTCGGTTGATTCGCTCAGGAAGCCGCCGACCACGCCGCGCGCGTCTTGGCTGCTAATGCCGCGACCGTAGTTGAAATAAAAGACGAGCGGGAGTTTGTCCGTCGGCGTGTAAGAGATGTTCGCTTTCGATTGAAGGCGTCCCGCGCCTCTTGTTCCGGCGAAAGCTGAATTTAATCCTCCGGCAATTCTCGTCGTATTGATGCCGTCGGCGCTAAACCTGAAATAGTCGTAGCGCAAGCCGCCTTCCAAGTGCACACGGCCGTTGAAGAGATCAATGCTTTGCTGGATGTAACCTGCGACGTTCGTCACGTTGGCGTGCGCCTGTGTGACAACTTCAAAGGGATTGCGCTCGATTGTTTTGGACAGCCCGACGTTGATTTGATTCGCTAAAAAATTTCCGCCGACGATCAGTAAAGCTTGTCGCCCGAAAAGTTTGTAAGGTTGCAGGTACTGCGTGTTGATGCCTTGCTGAAGGCGCGAATCGTGTTGTTGAATTTCGTCGCCGTTGATTTCGTCGTTAAGGAAGAAGGTGAAATTTGAAAAGAGATCGAAGAGCGAGCGCGCGAGAAAACCGTCAACCTTAAAAGTGTTTCCGCTTTCGCCTTCCTTGCGGTAGTAAGCTCCGAAGATGCCGGAGCGAACGCGCCCGCCGTTAAAGGGATCGACAAAGCCGAAGCGATCCAACCTTCCCGCTTCCACCTCGTCGAGCGGAATCTGACCAGAAGAGAAAAAGTTATTGCGACCGACGTTGAGCCGGAACCCTAAAGCTTCGCGCTCGCCGATTCGCCGCGTGTAGTTGCCGGTCAGATTGTCGCGCCTGTACCGCAGAGGATTCAGAAAAGGGCCGTCGGTGCGCGATCCTTCGTAGGCGACGAAGGAATCGGCCGCTTCTAGCGTCGGGCTGTAAGCTAAAAAGGTGCGGAAGCTGTCAAAAGAACCGCCTTGCACGCGCACCGTAAACACATTCGGCAGCGACTCACGCTGGCGTATGTGCACCACGCCCAAACCTGAGAAATCACCGTACTGTGCGCTGAACGGGCCGTTAACGATGTCAACGTCTTGGACGAGTTCGGGCGTCAAGCTTTTCAGTTGCCCCAAGTATCCTTGCCCGTGTCCTTGCGTCGTTTGATTTTGCTGTATGTTGTCAACGAGTATTTTGAGTCCGCCGCCCACGCCGCCATGATCGAGATTGTAACCGAAGCGGCGCACCTCTAAAGATTTGCCGCCGCCCTCGTGCTGCCCGGCGTTGATGCCGCCGTTTAAGGTTTCGATCAATTGATCGTCTCTAGCGAACAGAGTGTTGTTGTAAACGGTTTCGTTGCGCCGTTCGATAGCGGGTTCGAGCACGTTTGAAACGATAACCACGTTTTCGTGAACCGGCGGAACGACATACTCGATCCTGATTTGCAGATTCTCCGTCGGCGCGCCGGGATTGATGATCCTCTGAGCCGGATTGATGTTCTTGCCCTCGAAACTTACTGTGAGCGTTTGATTGGGAACCGTGAGGCGAAACGCTCCTTCGGCGTCCGTTGTGGTTTGCTGCTCGCCCGCCGTCGAGCGGACGATGACGATTACGCCGGGAGCCAATTCGTTTTGCTGCGTATAGACCACGCCTGAGAGCGTGCGCCGATTGTCATTTTGTTGAGAGGGCGCAGTGGGAACGTTTGAAGCCACGCGCGCGGAGGAACGATTCGTTGATTGCGCCATCGCGCGCGGACAAACCGGTAACATCAAACTGACGACAATGAACAAAGCAAAGTTTTTCATGACTGTGATCTCTTTCGGAGCGATAGATTATTCGTTTGAACCAACAAAAAATGGTGGCGATGCCACAAAAGGAAATTTCGTAGCACTCATGCGAATGAAGTTGCTACGGACTAAATGGCGACCACCGCCAAGCTTGCTAAATTCGTTTACACTCCTTGCCGACGAATCGGGGACTTATCGTGCTTGTGTTCGTGACCGTGTTTGTGAGACGAAAGAGTTGCGCTCTTCCGTTCGGTGATCTCCCGCGAAGGAAGCGTGACGAAAAGCTTGCCGTGCTTAACGCCCTTCAAACTTAGCAGCGCCTCTCCGAGAAGGCGCACTTCGCGGACGGGGCCGCGCAACACGATCACTTCCATGCAATCGTCGTGGCTAACGTGAACGTGCAGCACAGAGATCACCAATCCGTGATGGTCGTGTTGCAGTTCAGCCATTCGCTCGGTGAGATCGTGCGCGTGATGATCGTAGACGAGCGTTAGGCTGCCCAGAATCTCGGCCGTTTCCGGCGGTTCTTCGAGACGCGAACGCACCAGCGCATCCCGCATCAGATCGCGCAACGCTTCGGAGCGAGTCGCATACCCTTGATTTGCGATCAAACGGTCGAAGCTCTGCAACAATTCATCTTCGGCGCTCACGCCGAAGCGAAGCAATTCACTCATTCACCTCTCCTCACACCTATCCGAGATTGAGCTACCGTCACTTTCTTCTCATCATTGAAAATTCTTTATAACATGATTTTTCATTTCGTAGCACGAAAATTCGTGCGTTCTGAGCGGCTTGAAGCACATGAGACTGTCGCTGATTTTGAAAAATCAAGTTTAGATGATTATACGAGCGAGCCGACGGCTTTGGATTTACCATTGCCCGATTACGCTGAATTGTACTTCCAAAATTTATCCGTAATAGAAATCCGTCCCAATTCTCAAGCAATCTAAGAGAGTTCAGCGTGAAGTTCCTGTGCTATTATTCCGGTTAAAAGTTATACGGCGCGCGGAATCGAATTACGCTCCCACACGCTCACCAGCCGTTCAGAGGTGAAGTTGTCGTAGAAGCTTTTTCTAAAACTGCCGTCGCTTCACAAAGGGCAATGCGTATCGCGCGGAAATCGGAAATGAAAAGTGAAGTCGTTCGCGTCGGCATCTTCGATCAGATCGTGAGCGGCGGCGGGGTGCGGCTGTTCACCACCAAACTCCTCGAAGAGTTTTCGAGAATCGCCGAGGGTCGCTGGCGTTTCCACCTCATGTGGCCGCTCTACGATTCCAGCAACCATTACTTGCCTCCGCTCCGTCTGCCAAACGTGAGTTTTGAAAGAATTAATACGGGCGCGGTTTCGCGGTTTCGTAATTCGATCATTCCTGCGCTTAACAGAGTCGGTGACAATCGTGCATTG
>JACCYN010000165.1 GCA_013696465.1 Pyrinomonadaceae bacterium | reverse complement strand
GTTTGGACGAAAGCGCGCGGGAGCTGTACGGAAGCGGCTTCATCACTCTCGACGCAGACAGACAAGACGAGGTGCTACGTCTCGTGCAACGCGGCGAAGTGGCGAGCCAGACGTGGCGCACGCTCTCGCCCATCCGTTTCTTCGAGGAACTGCTCGCCGAAGTCACGGAGATTTACTATAGCCACCCACTCGCACAAGAAGAGATAGGCTATGTGGGAATGGCTGATGCGCGCGGATGGCAAAACATCAATCTCGATAATCTCGAAACGTGGGAACCGCGCGCCGGAAGCGTCTTCTCAGCTGAACGTGAGCCTGCGCATCCGCACACACCGCACCCGCAAGGCGCGAAGAAGGACGACCTCCCACGGTTTGAGATGCGAACGTACATGACGAGCGACACGGTCGATGCGGTCGTTGTTGGCACGGGCGCAGGCGGCGCGCCACTGCTCGCGCGTTTGGCGCAAGCGGGCTTATCGGTCGTCGCGCTCGAAGCTGGAAAGTTCTGGAATCCTGCCCGCGACTTTGCGACGGATGAGCGCGCACAATCAAAACTCTTCTGGACGGACGAACGCTTGAGCGCCGGAGGCGACCCGCTTCATTTCGGCAACAATAACTCAGGGATTGGCGTCGGTGGTTCAACCCTGCACTTCACCGCTTACACGCCGCGCGCGCAAGCAGACGATTTTCGTCTCAAAAGCGAGTTCGGCGTCGGCGTCGATTGGTCTATTTCTTACGACGACCTTGAACCGTACTACGACGAACTCGAACGATTCCTCGGCGTCTCCGGTCCCACGCCTTACCCGTGGGGACGCCCGCGCAAGAATAGATATCCGCTCGCTCCGCTTGGGTTGAATGGCGCGGCTGAACTAATGCAGCGCGCGTGTGTGTCGCTCGGCATACGCACCTCGCCCGCCCCGAACGCTGCGCTCTCCGCGCCGTATTTTCAAGAAGGCGTGGGCTGGCGTGCGGCGTGTACGAATCGCGGCTTCTGCCAAGCCGGATGCACGACGGGTGCGAAGGCGAGCATGGATGTCACATATATTCCGCTCGCCGTGCAGTCCGGTGCCGAAGTCCGCTCCGAATGCTTCGTCACGAGTTTCGAGCGCGACTCTTCGGGAAGCATCACGAGCGTCATCTACATCCGTGACGGACGCGAAGAGCGTCAACGCTGCAAGAGCGTCTTTCTTTGCGCGGGAGCAATTGAAACGCCGCGCTTGTTGCTCATCAACAACCTTGCGAACTCAAGCGGGCAAGTCGGGCGTAACTTCATGGCGCATACGGGCGTGCAAGTTTGGGGACGCTTCGACGAGGACGTGCGCCCCTACAAAGGCATCCCCGGCTCTCTCATCTCTGAAGACACGCACCGCCCCGCAGATTCGGACTTCGCCGGCGGCTACCTCCTTCAATCCATCGGCGTGATGCCCGTCACGTATGCGAGTCAAGTCGCGCGCGGGCGCGGGGCATGGGGTGAAGGATTACGCGATCACATGCGCGGCTATAACCATACAGCCGGAATCAACATCCTCGGCGACTGCCTGCCCTACGCGGGCAACTACGTAGAACTATCTGACGAGTCCGACGCACGCGGGCTTCCTAAACCGCGCGTGCATTTTACGAACGGCGAAAACGAATGTCGCATGAACGCACACGCCGAGAAACGCATGCGCCAAATTTGGGCGGCGGCGGGTGCATGCGAGATGTGGACATATCAACGCAACGCACACATTATCGGGACTTGCCGCTCGGGAACGGATGCCGGGGAATCGGTCGTCAACTCGGAAGGGCAATCGTTCGACGTGCCGAACCTGTACATCTCCGACAACTCGACTTTTCCGAGCGCTCTCGCCGTCAACCCCGCGCTCACCATCATGGCTTTATCTTTAAGAACCGCCGATTGTTTTCTGGAGCGTGTACGAAAGTTGGAGGCATAAGTGAAGAACAAAAAGACAACAAAAGCCGCGAAGAAAGCTCCCGCTAAGAATTCTTCAAGCGAAGCTAAGAAGACACCATCCGGCAACAATGGTCGCGTGGCGAAAGAGGGGCACAAAGCGCGCAAAGGCTTTCTCGAAATCGTCAAGGGCACACACGGCGACGGCAATTACGTGGGCGACCAGCACGGCGGCGCGGGCGGCATAGATGGTTCGGGACTGCCGAGCGGCTTTGCCGGTAACTTTATGTTCGCTACCGGCATCGAATGCTCCTATCCGACTATCAAGCAAGGGCGACTCAGACGCGATCAACTCAAAGAGTGTGGACACTATGAACATTGGAAAAAAGATTTGCGCCTTGTGCAAGAGTTAGGTTTGAAGGTGCTGCGCTACGGGCTGCCGTACTATTCGATTCACCGCGCTCCGGGCAAGTTCGACTGGTCGTTTGCAGACGAGGTGATGAATGAGATTCAGCGTCTCAACATCACGCCGATTCTCGATCTTTTGCACTTCGGCGTGCCCTCATGGGTTGGCGACTTCCAGAATCCCGAACTGCCGACTCACTTCGCCGACTTCGCCGACGCGGTCGCCGCACGTTATCCGTGGGTGCGCTTCTACACACCGGTCAATGAAATCTATGTGACTGCTAAGATGAGCGCGAAGGACGGAGTGTGGAACGAACAACTGAAAGACGATAAGGCATTTGTCACCGCACTCAAACACTGCGTTGCCGCATCCATACTCGCCACACACCGAATTGCGCAGCGTCGCCCCGACTGCGTCATCGTCCAATCCGAGTCCGCCGAATATATGCACGAAGCCTGCGCTTCGCCCTCGCCGAAAGTTGCGCTCGAAAATAAACAGCGTCTCTTATCGCTCGACCTGCTCTACGCGCATCAACCGGACGCCGACGTTTATCAGTACATGATGGACTGTGGGATGACGCGCGACGAATACGACTGGTTCATGGCTGGAGAGCCGCCCGGCTATCAGATCATGGGCAATGACTACTACGGTCACAACGAAAAAATTCTCTTACCTGATGGAAGCACGTGCACGGGCGAAGACGTTTTGGGTTGGTATCAGATTACGAAAGAGTATTACGAACGCTACAAGAAACCTGTAATGCACACGGAGACTAACACTTTCAAATCGGAGGAAGGCTCGACGTGGCTCTGGAAACAGTGGGTCAACGTGCTCCGAATGCGTAAGGACGGCGTGCCGGTCTTAGGCTTCACATGGTACTCGCTGATTGACCAGATTGATTGGGACACCGGACTCGCCAAGAAGCGCGGCAAGGTGAACGAGTGCGGTCTATTCGACCTTAACCGCAAGATTCGTCCGGCGGGGAAAGCCTTCCGCGTGCTCTTGGAAGAGTTCGGGCAGATTACGATTGTGCCGCACGGCGAGGTCTTCGAGGTCACAGATCAACCAGCACGCCTTAAGGTCGAGGTCTGAGCCGTGCCGCACAGAGACGATCACACACCCAGCCTCTGCGTAGATGACATTCACCGTTCCGCGCCTCCACTCGTCTTCCTCCATTATTTTGGCGGCTCGGCGCGGACGTGGTCTGAAGTCATCGCCAAACTATCACCTCATTACGATTGCTTTACGCCTGATTTGCGCGGCTTCGGAGAGTCCGAACTGACGGCGAGAGGCTATGCCGTGAGCGACTACGCCAACGACATAATCGAACTGGTCGAGAGGTCGGGCATCAAGAGCTATGTGCTGGTAGGTCACTCGATGGGCGGCAAGATCGCACTCGCCATAGCCGCGCGCCGACCCGCGAACCTCCGCTCGCTCGTGCTGCTCGCGCCGTCACCCCCGACGCCGGAACCCATACCCGACGACGAACGCGCGCATCTTCTCGCCGCACACGGCGACCGCGCCGCAGCAAGTGAGACTCTGCGCAAACTCACGACTCATCCGCTTCCCGAAGCGGTCTTTCAACGAACCGTTGAGGATAACTTGCGCTGTACGCGTCCGGCGTGGCGCGCGTGGCTCGAACAGGGCAGCCGCGAAGACATCTCGGCTGACGTGGCGAGCATTGACGTGCCTGTGCTCGTCGCGGCTGGCGGGAAGGATGAAACGATGACCGGCGAGTTGCTCCGGCGTGAAGTCGTTGCGCGCATCAGCGGGGCACGCTTGACGACATTGCCCGAAGTGAATCACCTGCTGCCGCTCGAAGCCCCGATGGCGACTGCCGAATTGATTGACAACCATTGCCGACAATCAGCTTCAGTGTCTTCTTACCTTCTCGCGCGTAGTTAAATATGCATTGGGCTGCTACGTTATATATTGCGGCATGGCAGATATTGCGAAGAACGGGAGCATGGAAAACGCTTACAGCAAAATAGAAACGGCGAACCGTTACGACTCAGCCCGCAGCCTGCCATCACAAACGAAAACTTTATGGCTGGATGCGTTGAAATCTTCTATTCCTGAGCAAGAGATTAGAAAGATTTTGGACTTAGGCTGTGGGACAGGTCGCTTTACCGTAGCATTGGGTAAGGCTTTTGAATGTTCCGTCATCGGCATAGAACCTTCCAGTGCGATGCTGGGCGTCGCCATGTCTCAAAGTGAGCTGCATGTTGAGTGGAAGCAAGGTCAAGCCGAAAACATCCCGTTGGAGAATGGAGTCGTTGATTTAGTCTTCATGTCTCAGGTGTTCCATCATCTCGTTGAGCCGCAGCAAGCGTTACGGGAAATCAATCGCGTTTTGACTTCGGCAGGTTATCTGGCAATTCGTAACGGCACACGCGAGTATAACAAGGAGCTTGCATGGCTTCGATTTTTTCCCGAAGCTCTCGAAATTGAAGATAAACGAACGCCATCTCAGCAAGAATTAAAGGAATCGGTCTGCGACAGGTTTTTTGAACTGATTTCACAGCGCACCATTTATCAGCTTTTTGCCGCCTCTTACGATGAGTATTTCGAGAAAGTAAGTCAGCGAGGATTATCCGCTTTGATAGTTATTAACGATGAGGCTTTTCAAAGTGGTTTGCAGCGATTTCAAGATTGGGTGAGCCGACAACCGCGAAACTTTCCGGTTTATGAACCTGTGGATTTATTCGTCTTTCGAAAGGAATCCGCTTGAGGAGAGTTGAATGCCAACGGGGAAGGCGCACCCGGCAACGCCATGCAACCAACCGCGAAGCAGTTCGGATGTCATTGAGAACTTATCCGTATCGAGGTTATGTGCGCGGGGGCTGATGGCGGGCGTTAGTTTCGCAATCCGAGTTTACGTTCAAGCTCAATGCCTTGCCGCCGCGCCTCCGCCCACGTCACCGAAACCCTACGCACTTCCCCGCTTCGCTCCGCCTCGACGAGATGCGTCAAGGCTTCGGTGATTACTCGCCGTTGAAGTTCTACATGGAAGGGGGTGCCGAAGTGATGCCCCATCATGAATGGGACGAATACGGCGCGCGGCGGCTTCGCATGTT
>JACCYN010000163.1 GCA_013696465.1 Pyrinomonadaceae bacterium | reverse complement strand
CCGTGACTCTCGCCCCACGTCACGGAGAAATCGCCCGCGAGAACTCGTCCGATCTGGGTAAAGTCGTCGGATAAAAAATAGCCGTTGAGGATGTTTGAGTAAGAGAGAAGTCCGGCGACGAAAAAGGCAGCCAGAGTTAAAAGCTTTGCCCTTCTCGCGGTAACCATTCTCTAGCGCCTCTGACAGCGCGGGCAAAAGTAGGTCGAGCGTCCGCCGTGTGAGATACGGCGCACTTGAGCATTGCAGACGATGCACGGTTCATTTTCGCGGTCATAGACGCGCCACAATCCTTCATACGCCCCGCCGTAATAACTGCCGTCAATGTTCTGCGGGTCAACATTGAGCGTCGAACCATGTCGGATGGATTCTTTGAACACATCGAGGATCGCGCCGTGCAAGCGCGGCACGCGGCGCGCGGAGAACTCGGAGGCGACGATGAAAGGATTGGCGCGCGCGAGAAACATCGCTTCGGCGGCGTAGATGTTGCCGAGTCCAGTCACTTTCGTTTGATCGAGCAGTGTTTCTTTCAACGTGCGCCGCGAGACGGAAAGCGCGCGTAGAAGGTAAGCGGGCGTAAATTCATCTGAGAACGGTTCGGGCGCGAGGCTACGCAACTCTTTCGCGGAATGTAGCTCATTCGCAGGCACGATCTTCATCATCCCGAAATGGCGCTGATCCGAGAAGACGAGTCGCCGGTTGTCGTCGAGATAAAAGATCGCGTGCGTAAACTTCGGCAACATTGCTTCCGCAGGCAGCAACAGGAATCGCCCGCTCATGCGCAAATGGACGATGAGAACGAGCGCGTTGTCCAACTCAATGAGAATGTGTTTGCCGCGCCGACTCACCGATTCAATGTCCGCCCCGCGCAGCAGTCGCGTAAAATCTTCGGGAGTTGAAGAGGGAATCAATCTTGCGCGTAAAATCTCAGCCGCGATTATACGACGACCTACAATAATCTCGCGCAAAGCGGACGCCACCAATTCAACTTCCGGTAGTTCGGGCATAACGAATTTTTGATTTTGTGTAGCCGAGTACGTTTTTGCAAGTCATCTCGCATGAGCAATCGCGCAGCCGCCATCGAGTAGCTGTTGCATTTTCTCCGTTGAGGTTGCTTCAGAATAGATGCGCAGCATCGGCTCTGTGCCGGATTGTCGGAAGAGCAACCACGATTCGTCGTCGAAGATGAGCTTCGTGCCGTCCATCGTCGAAACGTCTTGCACTGTGTAACCTGCGAACTTCGCGGGAGGTGAAGCGGCGAGACTAGCGACGAGCGAGAGTCCGCGCGCGACTTCTGTGTGCAGATCGCGCCGCCCGAAATAGAATTCGCCGAACTCGCGGTGCATCTCGCGCACCATCTCCGAGGGCGTGCGCCCGGCGGCGATGACGGCTTCGAGCAGGAGCAGGGAATTGAGAATGCCGTCGCGCTCCGGGATGTGGTTTTTCACTCCGATGCCGCCGGATTCTTCCGCGCCGAGCAGAATATCTTCGCGCAGCATAAGGTCGGCGACGTATTTGAAGCCAATCGGCGTGTCGTAAAGCGGGAGATCGTGCGCGGCGGCGATGCGCTTCGTGAGCACGGATTGGCTGAATGTGCGGACGACGCCCCCGATCATCTTCCGGTTACGCGCGAGGTGCAACAGGATGAGCGGCACGACTTCGTGCATCGTCATCGTTTGCCCAAGTTCGTTGACCGCGCCGACGCGATCCGCATCGCCGTCGGTCGCTAAGCCGACGAGCGCGCCCGTTTCGCGCACGCGGGTTTTGAGCGGAGCGAGATTCTGATCAATCGGTTCGGGATTGACGCCGCCGAAAAGCGGATCGCGCTCCGCGCGAATCGTCTCAACTTCCAGATTTCCGCCCCGCAAAAAACTCTCAACCCAACGACTACCCGCGCCGTGCATCGGATCGACGATGATACGCCCCGCGCTCCGGCGCAATTGTTCGAGGTCAACGAAGTTTGCGATCTGTTTCTTGTAGCTTGCGAGTGAATTGTGCAAGAGATTTGCGTCGTCGTTGTTCACATCTCCGCGTTGCGGGGCGTTCGAGTCAACAAGGCTTTCGACCGCGCTCGTCGTTTCAGGCGGCGCGCTGCCGCCCCACGCGGCTTTGATCTTGAAGCCGTTAAACTCCGGCGGATTGTGCGATGCCGTGATCATCACGCCGCCCGCCGCCTTGCATTCTCGCACCGCCCACGACACGACGGGCGTCGGCACGTCGGTGTCAAACAAAGCGACTTCCAAATTGTTGCCCGCCAGCACCTCCGCCGCGCGGTGGGCGAATTGGTCGGAGAGAAAACGGCGATCAAAGCCGACGATAACGAGTTGCCTACCTTGCCGTTGATCGTCTGTTGTTGAGTGGGCGCGCTGTTGAAGAATGTAATCGGCGTAGGCTTGAGCGACGCGCTCAAGGTTAATGAAAGTGAAGTCGCGGGCGATAACGGCGCGCCAGCCGTCGGTGCCAAATCGAATGGGCGTCGGGCGCGGATTTCGTTCGCTCATTGAGCGGCTCCGGTTTGGGTGTAATCTGTGAGCGAAGTTTTGTCTCCGAGCACCGCGCCGCGCCCGACTTGAGCGGAGCGTCCGATGTGGCAGCCGCGCCCGATGATCGCGTCGGAAACTTGCGCGCCTGCGCCGACGCGCGTGTGCGCCCAAACGACCGAGTTTTCAATTCGGGCTTTCTCTTCGATGTAACAGCCCTCGCCGAGAACCGAGTTGATGATTTCAGCGCCGGGTTTGATCGTGCAGTCGTTGGCGATCACCGAATTGTCGTCAATACTCGCGGCCGTCGCCGACTCAAACGTGCCGCGACGCTCAAACTGTTTACCGCCGCCGACACGATTCGAGAGCAAGTCGTGATGAACTTGCAGGTAACGCTCCGGCGTGCCGATGTCAATCCAATAACTCGCTTGTGGGATGTGCGCGTAAAACTTTTCGCCGCGCGCGAGTAAATCGGGAAACAGATTATACTCGAACGAATAGTTCTCGCCCGCCGGAATGAGATCAAGCACGGAGGGTTCGAGCACATAAGTTCCGGCGTTGATCGTGTTGACTTTGATTTCGTCCGGTTTCGGCTTTTCTAAAAAACGCAACACGCGCCCTTCTTCGTCCGTTTCAACAAGACCGTAGGCGCTCGGATTTTCGACCGGAGTTAGAACGATGGTCGCCGTCGCATTGCGCTCTTTGTGTTGGCGGATGACGGCTTTGAGATCAATGTCGGTCAGGATGTCGCCGTTGAAGACGACGGTCGGTTCGCGGATGTGTTCTTCGGCAAATTTGTAAGCTCCGGCCGTGCCCATCGGCTGCGGTTCGGTAGTGTATTTGATATGCACGCCGAAATCGGAGCCATCGCCGAGTTGCTGTTCGATCTTTTGCGGCTGGTAGGAAAGCGAAAGCGTGATGTCAGTGATGCCTGCGCCCCGCAGCGTATCCACCTGATAAAGCAGGAACGGTCGGTTACAGATCGGAACGACGGGTTTCGGCGTGTAGACGGTGAGCGGGCGAAGTCGCGTTCCCTTGCCGCCAGCGAGAATAAGAGCTTGCATAAAGTTTGTTGGAAGTTGCGAAAGAAAATTTCGTGTAATAGCGGCGCGAAGTCTAACACCGCAACGCAAAGGTTTTCAATTAACAAGTTCTTAAGCGACCATTTATTGACTTGTATCCCGTTCTGGAGTAGAAGATCACTGTTCCGTTGCTAAAGTTTATCTCCCCGAAGTGTAGTGTCGAAACCTGACGCGAGGCTGCGCTTTCTCTGCAGCGCTCTTTTCACACGCCGTCTTCAGGCAGTAAAACGCGCGCTGTCATTTCAATCGCAGTATTTTCCCGCTTCACGGAGATTCTAAGGTTATGCGAAAACTTATTCTTCAGCTTCCCGCGCTCCTACTATTAGTTTGCGCTCTACA
>JACCYN010000222.1 GCA_013696465.1 Pyrinomonadaceae bacterium | reverse complement strand
TTTTTTAGTTTGCAGTAAGAAATATCGCTGCGTCGTCGAAACCTCTCGTCGCGCGGTTGCGTAATAAGCGAACACCGACTACTCTGATGAAAAGTTCGCTTTTGTTCAAATCAAAAATTAAAAAGCCTCCGGCGCGCGTTGCGTCTTTCTCCGCAACACACTTGCCTCGGATGCCGACTCTTCACTCCATGAGCGCGTGCCCGATTAACACAAACGGAAATCGAAATCTATGCTAAACGGTCAACGACCCTCTCTCGTCGCGCTCGCCGCTTTGGTCGCGGTGCTCGCTACAACCCTTCCGCGCCCAACCTCCGCACAACAAAGCGCAATTGACACTTACGCCATCACCAACGCCCGCATCGTCACATTAGCCGGAGCGCCGATTGAACGCGGCACGCTCGTGATTCGCAACGGCCTCGTCGAAGCGGTCGGCGCAAACACCACCGCCCCCCCGGACGCGCGCGTGATTGACGGCGCGGGGCTGACGATTTATCCCGGCATCATTGACGCTAACACAACGTTTGGCATCCCTGCCCCGTCGCCGCAACAACCGCGGACGCCGGGCGCAGGCTTCGGCACGCCGCAGCAGGGACAACAGCAAACGACCGCTTACTCTTCGCCCAACTCGACGCGACTTCCCGGCTTGCAGCCGGAAGTCACAGCGGCCGACATCATCCGTCCCGGCGGCGACGCGATTGAGGCTGCGCGCAACGCCGGAATCACGGCCGCGCTCACCGCCCCGCGCGAAGGCGTATTCCTCGGTCAATCCGCGTTCATCAACCTCGCGGGCGCCACGCCGCAAGCGATGATCGTGCGTTCGCCCGTCGCTCTGCACGTCGGGTTTACCCCCCTACGCACCGGCGAATATCCGCAGTCGCTGATGGGCGTCATCGCTTCGATCCGGCAGATGCTGATAGACGCCGCGCGTTACCGCGAAGCGAACGCCATCTACGAACGCAACCCGCGCGGTTTGCGCCGCCCCGATCAAGACAAATCCTTGCAGTCTCTTCTGCCGGTGCTGGCGCGCGAAATGCCCGTCGTGATGGTCGCAGATCGTGAACGCGAGATTAACCGCGCTCTCGACATCGCGCAGGAATTTAACTTGCGCCTCGTCATCGCCGGAGGCGGTGAAGCGTGGAAGGTGACGGACAGGTTGCGCGCGCAAAACGTGCCCGTGCTTTTGTCGCTCAACTTCCCCAGAAGGGTAACCGCCCCATCGCCGGAAGCCGATCCCGATCCGGTGCGCATCCTGCGTGACCGCGTTGACGCGCCGAAGACGGCCGCCAAACTCGCGGCGGCCGGAGTTTCCTTCGCTTTTCAATCCGGCGCGATGACGAACATGGCGGATTTTTTGGCAAATGCCGCAAAAGCAATCGAGAGCGGACTCGCGCGCGATGAAGCTCTGCGCGCGATGACGATCCGCTCGGCGGAAATCCTTGGCGTCGCTAATCAACTCGGCACCATCGAGCCGGGCAAGATCGCAAACTTAACCGTGACGCGCGGCGACATCTTCGACCGCAACCGCCGCATCGCGCACGTCTTCATTGACGGACGCCCCGTTGAACTCAGACCTGTAGTGGCAGGCGGCGGAGCAGCAGGCGGAGCGGCCGGAGTCTCCGGCACGTGGACGCTCAGGGTCAACACGGGCGAGGGACAGGACGAAGAGATCACGCTTAACCTTCAACAAGAGGGCGACCGCCTGCAAGGTTCGATTCAAGGCGCGCTCGGCTCGGCGCAAATAGCCAACGCTTCCATCGGCGCGGGCGGTGACTTGCGCTTCACAGTGCCCGTCCAACTCGGCGGGCAAACGACCGAAGCGACGTTCACCGGAAACGTCACCGGAAACACGATGCGCGGCACCGTCGGCGTCGTCGGACGCGCGCCCGCGACGTTTACCGGCACACGTCCGGGCGGCGCGCCGTCCAGCGCCACACCGCCGCGTACAGGACAGCAGCAACAACCCGGCACAACGCCGCCCGTCACCGATGCTCTATCTGCGCCGCCGACGACTGCGAACCTCACCGGCACATGGACGATCACGGTCGAAGCGAGCGATCAGCGCATTCCCGTCACGCTCAGTTTGCAACAACAGGGCGCGAGTGTTTCCGGCACGCTGCAAAGTCAGTTCGGATCGGCCGAGATCGCTAACGGTTCGGTCGGCGCCGACGGTTTTCGTTTCACCGCGACGATTACGCTTGGCGGTCAGACAGTTGAGGTGGCGTTCGCCGGAACCGCCACGGGCAACGAGATGCGCGGCACGGTCACGACGCCGCAAGGGGCAGTTCCTTTTTCGGGAACGCGCCCGCAGGAGAAATAAAAATGCAAAAGGTAAAAGGTAAAAGATTATCCCTGCTTCTGCTTGCGTTCGCCTTACTCGGCATCGCGCCGTTCGCTTCGTTGCAAAACGCGCGCGCGCAGCAACAAAGGCGACCACGCGGCGGAGCGGAACAAACTCCGACTCGCAACACCGCGCAGACGGAAACCCTGATTCGCAACGCGACGATTCTCACGGCTTCGCGCGGCACGTTGCAGAACACAGACCTCCTGATCCGCGCGGGCAAGATCGCCGAAGTCGGACAAAGCTTGCGCGCCCGCGAAGGAGCGCGCGTCATTGATGCGACGGGAAAATACGTGATGCCCGGCATCATTGATTGCCACTCGCACTCGATGATGGACGCCGTTAACGAACTATCCTTAAGCGTCACGTCAATGGCGCGCATTCAAGACGTGCTCAACCCGACGGACGTTGACCTCTACCGCGAACTCGCAGGCGGCGTTACGACCCTCAATCTTCTGCACGGTTCGGGGAACGCCATCGGCGGCCTGAACACCGTCGTGAAGATCAAATACGGTCGTCCCCTGAATGAGTTCGTCTTTCCGGGCGCGATGCCGGGCATCAAGTTTGCGCTCGGCGAAAACCCGAAGCGCAGCAACTTCCCGCAAGACCCCGCGCGGCGTCGTTACCCGGCGACGCGCATGGGCGTCGGAGAAGTGATCCGCGAAGCCTTCACGCGCGCGCGCGACTACAAAAGCGGTTGGGATGAGTATCGCGCCGCGCAGCGACGCGGAGCGAGAAACTTGATTCCGCCGCGCCGCGATCTGCAACTTGAGCCGCTCGTCGAAATTCTCGAAGGCAAACGTCTCGTTCACGCGCACTGCTACCGCGCCGACGAAATCCTTATGCTGATTGATCTAGCCAACGAGTTCGGCTTTAAGATCAAAACTTTCCAGCACGTTTTGGAAGGCTACAAGGTCGCGCGCGAAATTGCTGCTCACGGCGCGGGCGCTTCAACCTTCGCCGATTTCTGGGGATACAAGATCGAAGCTTACGACGCGATCCCCTACAACGCCGCGATCATGACGCGCGCCGGAGTCAACGTCTCGCTCAACTCGGATTCGGACGAGCGCGCCCGCCGCCTCAACATTGAAGCCGCAAAGATGATCAGGTACGGCGGACTCACCGAAGAAGAAGCCTTGCGCACCATCACGCTTAACCCGGCGATGCAACTCGGAATTGAAAGTCGCGTCGGTTCGATTGATAGGGGCAAAGACGCCGACCTTGCGATCTGGACGGCGCATCCGTTCAGTCCTTACGCGCGCGTCGAGACGACGTTTGTTGACGGCGAAATCTTTTTTGATCGTCAACAAGACCTCGCGCGCCGCGCCGAACTTGAGCGCGAACGCCGAACGCTTGAAGCGGCCGAACCTAATCGCGCGCCGGGACAAAGCGGCACGCCGCCTGCACTTCCACGTGGGCGACGCACGGCTTACACGCACGACGATGACGTTTGGGACGGAGGAGATCAGTGAAGATGGAATTTGAAGAAAGCTTTGTTGGAAAAATCCGTCTCAGCGCAAAGGGGCGCATCATTTGTGCGCTCGTCGCCCTGACGCTCGTCGGAAGTTTTGTCGTCGAAGCGCAGCAGATCGGAAATGTGACGGTGCAGAACGCGACGGGCGCAGCAGGCGTCTTCGTCATCCGCAACGCGCGCATCGTCACTGTTTCAGGTTCTGACATTGAGAACGGCACAATAGTTTTGCGCGACGGAAAAATCGAAGCGGTCGGAGCAAACGTCACCGTCCCTTCGGGCGCGGGGGAGATTGATGCGCGGGGCTTGAGCGTTTATCCCGGCATGATCGATCTCGGCACGGCGATGGGCTTGATTGAGATCAGTTCAGGCGCGCCCGGCACGGTTGACACGGCCGAGCTAGGCGATATGAACCCGAACGCGCAAGCCATCATGGCCGTCAACCCGCACAGCGCGCACATCGATGTTACGCGCTTTAACGGCGTAACGTCAGTGATGACCTTGCCGCTCGGCGGAGTCATTTCAGGTCAAGCAGCGATCATCAACTTAAACGGTTCGTCGCAAAGCGAAATGGCCGTTGTGCCGAACGCCGCGCTCGTCGTCAACTTCCCGCGCACGTCCGCAGGCGGCGGTTTCTTCCAGCCATCGCCACCGACGAACTTAACCGAAGCGGTCACGGCGCGCGACCGCCAGATCGACCGCGTGCGCCGGATGCTGCGCGACGCCGAAGCCTACGGACGGGCGCAAGATGCTTACGCGCAAAACCGGAGTCTTCCGCGCCCCGAACGTGACATTGTGCTTGCCTCGCTCGTGCCCTTCGTGCGCGGCGAGCGAGCGGTCGTTTTCCGCGCCGACCGCGAAGCGGACATCCGCAACGTCGTGCGCTTCGCGGAAGAAATGAAACTGCGCCCCGTCATCCTCGGCGGCAACGATGCTTGGAAGATCGCGCAGTTCCTGAAAGAGCGAAACGTGCCCGTGATCTTGACGGGTATTCTCGATCTTCCGTCGCGCGAAGATGATCCTTACGACGTGCAATTTGAAACGGCCGCCAAACTACAAGCGGCGGGCGTCCGCTTCTGCATCTCGACGGGCGATTCGGGCGCGCATGTGCGCGACCTTCCCTTTCATGCCGGAATGGCCGCCGCTTACGGTTTGCCGCGCGCCGAAGCCTTGAAAGCCGTGACGCTCTACCCGGCGCAGATCATGGGATTAGCCGACCGCATGGGCACGATTGAAGCGGGCAAAATCGCCAACCTGTTCGTGGCGGACGGCGATCCACTCGACGCGCGCACAAACATTCGCTACCTCTTCATCGGCGGTCGTCAAATTCCGCTCACCAACCGTCACACGGAACTCTACGAGCAATTCAAAAACAGACGATAGTAAGAAGACAAAAGGTAAAAGTAAAAAGGCAAAAGTGAAGAAGCATTTATCGCTTCGCTTTTGCCTTCTTCTTTCATCCAATCTTATCTTGCTTCGTTCTCACGCGGGCACGATCAACTTCGATGGCGGAAGCATTGCCGATCTGCCGCGATGTTGCCAACAGCGACCCGTCCCGCGCACGCGGCGCGAGCAAGGCGTTCCTTTCTGTGTGCGTGCGCCGCAGAGCGAGACTGTTTCGTTCGGATCGGTGGGCAATTCGCCCGCCGCGACGTTGGGCACGGGTGGACGTGGTGCAGAAGATGAAGCAGAGTTTTCGTTCGATGAGTCGGTTGAAGATCGAGCGGAGAGGTCGTTAGTTGTGACTGGCGTCGTCGCAAATTTTCCTTGTTCGACGACGAGCGGCGGGGCGGCGGGGCTTCCGGCGCGACCCATCAGAAATCCCGCGCCGAGGAGCGCGGAAGTCGCTAACACGATCCACACGAAAGCTGTTTTACGGAATCGCTTTTCGCACAACGAACAGAATCTGCGGCTCGTCCACAAACGCCATCGTGCTCGCTCAATGTGCGCGCCGCATTCGGCGCAGAAGTTCGGGCGGTACATCGTCGTGAGAAACT
>JACCYN010000139.1 GCA_013696465.1 Pyrinomonadaceae bacterium | reverse complement strand
GGCGTGGCGGTTTCAAAGTTCGCCATGCCGTAACCTTTGCTGGCGATTAATTGATTGTTTCGCGCAACGAGAATGGAGCCGGTGAAGCGACTGAGGCGCGTGGACGCCTGCATGTATTCGTCAATCTTGGCAGCTATCTGTTGCGGGGATTGCGGAGCGGATGGCGACGAAGCCTCTTGTGCGCTTTGCGAAGTTATCCGCTCGGCTAAAGCTGCATTGCTGAAGAGGAAAGTAAAAGCAACAAAAAGAGCGAGCACTTTGAAACGCGCGCTTGCGGCGCGACGACGATCTTTATTCATAATTGAAAATAAATTCCTTTGTTGATTTCATTCAAAACTCAAAATCCCCGGCGTTCAGACGCTGTTTGCAGAGAGCGAAAACGCTTTATGGATGCTTGGGATTTAACGTATAAGCATCAAAGTAAGTTTCAAATTCGCCGTAAAAGATTACCGAAGCCAAATCTTACGGGCGAGTTTCGTTTGCGCGCAAACGACAATGGATTTAGAGCGTCGGAAGTTTCAATGCTAAAATCTATTTAGCTTGAACTTTAGTTTACCGCATTAAGACTCCGGCGCGCTAAAGTGTGGACTCCGAAACGTTTTTAGACACTGATGAATCTACGAGAGATCGAAAAATTGCTTGAGGCACATCGAGTCGGCGCGCTCGATGCGGCGGAGGCTGCGCGGCGCATACGCGCGCTCTCTTATGAAGAAATCGGGCACGCGCGCGTTGATCACGGACGCGCCGCACGTCAGGGTTTTCCCGAAGTCGTCTTTGGACAAGGCAAGACGCGCGTGCAAATAGTTGAGATCGTCGAACGCATACTTACGCACGCGCCGAATGTGCTTGTCACGCGCACAAACGCAGAAACGTTTGGCGAAGTGCGCAACGTCGCAACCGATGCCGAGTGGCACGAAACGGCACGCATGATTCGCATAGTGCGCGACCGCGAGGAACGCGGCGCGGGCGAGATCGCCATTGTCACCGCCGGAACAAGCGACATTCCCGTCGCCGAAGAATCTGCTTTGACTGCCGAAGCGATGGGCAATCGCGTCGTGAGAATTTGGGACGCGGGCGTCGCCGGAATTCATCGCATACTGTCCGAGCGCGAAAGGTTACAAAAGGCGCGCGTCATCGTCGTCGTCGCCGGAATGGAGGGCGCTCTGCCGAGCGTCGTCGGCGGATTGGTGAGCGTGCCCGTCGTCGCCGTCCCGACCTCAATCGGCTATGGCGCGTCGTTCGGCGGCGTCGCCGCGCTACTCGGAATGCTTAACTCGTGCGCTTCAAACGTCTCGGTCGTCAACATTGACAACGGCTTCGGCGCGGGGTTCGTGGCGAGCCTCATCAACCGAAGGCAAAATGAAAAATGAAAAAGGGAAAAGCGGCGCGAAGAAACTTTCGTTCAACTTCCGTCCTCCTCCTCTTCTTGATTTTTACGTTTTGCCTGTTGCCTTCCTGCGGCGCGCGGCGCACGCCCGATTTGCAGCGTATCTTCAGGGAAGCGCGCGGGCGTGAAGGCAAACGTCCGCTGATCGTGATTCCCGGAATTCTCGGATCGCAACTCGTCAACAGCCGCACCGGAGAGGTAGTCTGGCCGTCGGCGCTCCGCTCAACCGACGACGGCTTAAGCCTTCCCGTCACGCCTGATCTCAGAGCGAACCGCGACGATTTGATTCCCACGAAGATCGTTAAAACCGCGCGCCTTGTGAAATACCGCATCGTGCCGGAGGTTTACGTTTATCAAGAATTGATCGAAGCTCTGCAATCTTACGGCGGTTATCGTGAAGGATTGTGGGACGCCCCCGCGCCGGACGGCGACCGCGATGCCTTTTATGTTTTCGCTTATGATTGGCGGCGCGACAACGTGGAGAATGCGCAACTGCTCGTGGCGCGCATCGAAGAATTGAAACGCAAACTGAATCGCCCCGACTTGCGCTTCAACATCGTCGCACACTCGATGGGCGGACTCATTGCGCGCTACGCGGCGATGTATGGAGACGCGGAATTACCTTCAGCCGGAACGAGCGCGCGCCCGACTTGGGCGGGCGCGAAATTCATCCATCATATTTTCATGTTCGGCACGCCGAACAACGGCTCGATGGAAGCCTTCGCCACGCTGCTCGGCGGCTACTCGATCACCGAAGGTTTACGAAGGCGTTTGCCTCTACTCAATAAGCTCTCGCGCGAAGACGCCGTGACGATCCCCGCGCTCTTTCAACTACTGCCGTACAACGGCGCGGAACGTTTTCTCGACGAAAATCTCCAACCGTTGCGGGTTGATCTCTACGACGCGAGCGTGTGGCGACGTTACTCGTGGTCTGCCGCCAACGACACGGACTTTCGCCGCCGTTTCGCCGAGGGACGGGCGCGCGGCGATAATCCGCCGCAACGCGGCTCGCTCGAAAATCTTGATGCTTACATCGTTGAAGTTCTCCGACGCGCGAAAGGTTTTCATGAAGCCGTCGCAGGGGAAACGGCGTATGAATCGCCCGTCAAGATGTTTGTCTTCGGCGGCGATTGCGAAGAAACTTTGTCGGCGGCGGTAATCTTAAAAAGCAAAGACGGTCGGGGCTGGACGACGCTCACCGAGGCGCGCCGGATACGCCTCTCGAAAGACCGCCCCTTCTCGCGCCGCGAAGTAATTGATGCGATGTATGAACCGGGCGACGGCCGCGTAACGCGCCGCTCGCTGCTCGGCTTGCGAGGCGAGGCTAACAAGCACGTTTCAAGTTCAACGCTGCCGATTGCATATTCGCATTTCGCCTGCGAGCTACACGGCGATCTCCAGCGCAACCGGACGCTGCAAGACAACGCGCTCACGCTGCTCGTCAATGAGATGGTGAAATAAGATTGGGATTGTTAAGAGTTAATAACATCTGAACGCTTTTGCGCTTCGGAGGCGAGAGCCACTTCGGAATGATTTGTTGCCACACTTTCGGGGCGTGATGTAACATCAAATAACTCGGTGATTTCTTGCACGGCGAAAGGTGAAGAAAGATGAAAGTTGCGCTTGCCAGCGACCACGCGGGCTTTGCGGAAAAAGAACGCCTCAAATCCTTGCTCAAAGAACTCAACCTTGATGTCGAAGATTTAGGCGCTGTGTCGGAAGAGTCGGTTGACTACCCGGATTACGCGCGAAAGGTCGGCGAGATGGTGGCGCGCGGAGGCGCCGAACAGGGCTTGCTCGTCTGCGGGTCGGGCACGGGGATGGCGATTGCGGCGAACAAGGTGCCGGGCGTGCGCGCCGCCGTCGCATGGAACGAAGAGACGGCGCGTTTGGCGCGCCAGCATAACGACGCCAACGTGCTTTCCATCGGCGCGCGCGTCACCGCGCCGGATGAGATTGAAAAAATTGTGCGCGCATGGTTCGGGACCCATTTCGACGGCGGGCGACACGCGGCGCGCGTCGAAAAGATCAAACAGATCGAACGGGAAGAGATCGAAGCGCAAAAGTTGAGAGAGGAAACCTAATGTACGACCGACTAACCGCCTCACTCGCTGAAACAGATTCTTTAATCAGTGACGCCGTCAACAACGAAGTCGCCCGCCAAGC
>JACCYN010000135.1 GCA_013696465.1 Pyrinomonadaceae bacterium | reverse complement strand
GACGAATGCGGTGGCGCCGATAAAGCTGATACGGCAGTGCGTAAAGATAAGCATGATCAGGAAGCGTTTGATGAAACGCGGTGTCGAAGACGGCGACTTGTGGTAATCCTTTGCCAAATACTTCGCGCGCGGCGTTGATGCCTTTGATGTTTGCCGGATTATGCAGCGGTGCGAGATCAATGCAATCTTCAATCCCGCGCAAGACTTCATCAGTAATCAAAACGGACTGCTTGAAGTGTTCGCCGCCATGCACGACACGATGCCCGACGGCGTGGATGTCGGCGACGCTCTTGACTTCTTTGATTCCCGATTCTTCGGCGCAGGCCCACCGCAAGACAAGCTCAACCGCCGCCCGCGTGTCACGAAGCGGCGCGGTTGAGCGTTGCGGCGGTTTATCTGTCGCGAGGAGTGTGATAATGGCTTCGCCGCCAATGCGTTCGATGATGCCGTGCGCGAGCCGCTCATCGGTGTTCTGCTCAATGCGCTCGACATCGGTGGCGATGAGTTGGAACTTGACCGAAGAACTGCCGCAGTTAAGGATGAGAACATTCATGCGCGAAGTGCCTTAGCGAACTATCATATCGTTCTTGAAGCCGCGTAGCTTTGCCGCTATTAGGGGCGAAAGCGTCAGCACGATCAACCCGAACGGAAGCAATCCCCCATGCAGAACGTCGTAGTCCGAAGCTATTCTTTCCCACGAGAGACCCAGTGAGAAGGGTCCGAAACTCAGTTCAAAAGCAACGGTGAGAGCAAGCCAGACGAGACCTACCATGAGGAGCGCTCTTATGGTGTCGGCTCGAATCCATCGGACGAACAGATAAGCGATAATCAAAATCAGTAGTGAATCTGAAAGGACGCTAATCTGGCGAGCCTGAAAATCTCCTACGAGAGGCGCTAAGTACATTGCCCGCAGAACACCGTGAATAAACTCAACACACATTATCACCAGCCACACCGCCAATGCTCTTAACAGGATTATCATCGCTCTCATGAAATTTCAGAACTCCCAGACAGCCACCTCCGTAGAGGTAGATTTGTCTGACGGAGAGATAATTCGCTGCACGCCAGTAGGCGTTCATCAGTCGCACTTCTTCTGCGGTTAGTGACAGTGTTTCTTGAAATTCGGCGACGGACATCTCGCTGTCACCCTTTCTGAATTTTACTCAAATGCGTTTCGATTGTTTAGAACGGGGCTTGTTACCGATTTGTCGAATTCGCCGGGCCGCGAGTCTCTCCCGGCGGGAGGGTTTTGCGTCCACTGATGATGTCCGGGTGAATGCGGTAAAGCGTAATGTTGCTGGCGCGTCCCAACGGGTCAGTCCACATTTTGTTCAGAGCGGGCGTGAGTGTCGGGTTGGTTTTTGTGATGTATTGCATGGCGTGTTCTATCTCTTCCTTATCGGTGAGACGTTCGGCTTTGCCTGTGGCAATCACACTCTTCCAGTTAGTTGGGTCAACAACTTCTTCAACTTGCAGGCACACTTCCGGGTTCGCGGCGATAAACTCGGTCTTCATGCCTTCGGTCGTGAAGATGTAAATGTCGGGGTCTTCGTATGCGTAGTGGATGGGCATGACGTAAGGACGATTATCACGCGCGCAACCGAGATGTCCGTAGTCAGCACGCTCAAGAAGCGCGTGTACTTCCTGCGCTCCCATTTCTTCTACTTCAATCATGATCTGTTCCCTCCTCCGAGAACCTTATTTCAAAGTTCTTTGTAAATGCTCTTAGCGACAGCCATCTCGGTGTCACCCTTTCTGAATTTCACTCAAAGCTTCCACAACGGACCGGCGTTGCTGTATGCGAAGGAAAGCTATGATGGTTTACCTTTTATTCTTAGCGAGACCGAAGCCGATGACGACACCTACCGCCACACCTAATCCAGTCCATACAGGAATATTGTTCAATGCCACGCCAACAGCTGCTCCGATAGCGATCCCAATGGCGATGCCAATACCAATATACTTACCATTCCCTGAAGCCATATCCTTTCATCTCCTTACCAAGGATTAAGTAAATTCATTATTCAACATGAACTCCTAAGCGAGAGAAGCCGAACGCTGGTGTTGGGCAGTGCGTCACATTCACGCTCTTATCTTTTCCAACTGTATTCGTTTCTCACAAAAACTCCGTTCACGATCAGGCAGGGCATCAAGGCTAACCTTAAACCGCTTCTTCGCAAGTTCTCGCAGGTAATTGTGCATAGTAATAGTCATAGCTTTATCGAAAGTATGCGACTCGCAGTGGGTTAACAACAAAGCAGCGAGACGGCTGGCGCGCTCTCGCTGCTTTGCTGTTTCTGTTCACACAAGTCGCTGATCCATTCCATGGGCGAGCGATCCCGCGCAGGCTCTTACATGCCCATGCCGCCGCCCATCCCCCCGGACATCGCTCCGAGCTTATCATCTTCCCCAATTTCGGAGATGAGAGCTTCAGTCGTCAGCATCAACCCAGCAATTGAGGCGGCGTTTTGTAGCGCGTAGCGCGTGACTTTCGCCGGATCAATAATGCCTGCGGCAATGAGGTCTTCAAAATTATCGGTCGCTGCGTTGTAGCCGAAGTTAGCGTTCCTATCGGCGCGAACCTTCTCGACGATAACCGCGCCTTCTTTTCCTGAATTCTGTACGATCTGACGAAGCGGCTCTTCCAGTGCTCGCTTGACGATGGTGACGCCAATTTGCTCGTCTGCATCTCCGGTCACTTCGCCGTCTTCGTTCGGCTCGAAAATCTTGAATTTGTCGAGCGCCTTCGCCGCGCGAATCAACGCCACGCCGCCGCCCGCAACTATCCCTTCCTCGACCGCCGCACGGGTCGCGTTCATCGCGTCTTCGACTCTCGCCTTCTTCTCTTTGAGTTCGGTCTCGGTGGCCGCACCGACGCGAATCACCGCGACGCCGCCGACGAGTTTCGCCAGACGCTCTTGCAGTTTCTCGCGGTCATAGTCTGAAGTGGTGTCTTCGATCTGAGCTTTGAGCGTTTTCACGCGACCTTGCAAGTCATCGGTGTTACCCGCGCCATCAATGATTATCGTGTTGTCCTTATCAATCGTCACACGCTTGGCGCTTCCCAAATCTTCAAGCTTAACGTTCTCAAGCTTGATGCCGAGGTCTTCGCTGATAACTTTGCCGCCTGTCAAAACAGCGATGTCTTCGAGCAACGCCTTTCGGCGATCTCCGAAGCCGGGAGCCTTCACCGCCGCGACGTTGAGTGTGCCGCGCAGTTTATTTACCACGAGAGTCGCCAACGCTTCGCCTTCCACGTCTTCCGCAATGATCAGCATCGGCTTGCCTTGCTTGGCGGCCTGCTCCAGCACCGGCAGCAGGTCTCTCATCGAAGAAATCTTCTTCTCGCTAATGAGGATGACCGGATTTTCGAGAACAGCCTCCATGCTTTCCGGGTCAGTCACAAAGTAAGGAGAAAGGTAGCCGCGATCAAACTGCATCCCTTCGACAAATTCTAAGTCTGTCTCCATCGTCTTCGATTCTTCGACGGTGATGACACCATCCTTACCGACCTTGTTCATCGCTTCCGCGATCAACTCGCCGATGGCTGCATCGCCGTTTGCTGAGATCGTGCCGACCTGCGCGATCATCTCGCCCTTCACCGGCTTCGCCATCTTCTTGATCTCGGCGGTCGCGCGCTCAACGGCTTTATCAATGCCCCGCTTCAACGCCATCGGGTTCGCGCCTGCCGCCACCGTTTTGACGCCCTCGCGGAAAATCGCTTGTGCTAGAACAGTCGCCGTCGTCGTACCGTCGCCCGCCACGTCCGAAGTCTTCGAGGCGACCTCCTTCACCATCTGCGCGCCCATGTTCTCCATTGGATCTTTAAGTTCAATCTCTTTCGCCACGGTGACGCCGTCTTTGGTGATCGTCGGACTGCCGAATTTCTTATCGAGCACGACGTTTCTGCCCTTCGGACCGAGTGTGATTTTCACCGCGTCAGCGAGTTGATTAACGCCACGCAAAATCGCGGCGCGCGATTCTTCGCCCTGAGTTATTTGCTTTGCCATAATCTTTCTCTTCTCCTAATCAAAATTGGTAGTGATGCCCCAAAGGGAGCCCGGACGATCAAGTTTTCTACCGCCAGAGAACTACTTGCCGCTCTTCTTGCCGCCTGTTGCGATACTGCCACCGGCGGAGCTGGACGCCGTGCCCGCGCGCTTGATAATTCCGAGAATCTCGTCCTCGCGCATGATCAGCAACTCTTCACCGTCGATCTTGATTTCAGAACTGCTGTACTTGCCGAACAAGACGCGGTCGCCCGCCTTTACATCTAACGCCTGTCGCGTGCCATCTTTCCTGTATTTACCTTCACCGGCGGCAATCACTTCGCCCTCCTGCGGTTTCTCTTTCGCGGTGTCGGGGATGATGATCCCGCCGCGAATCTGCTCGCCCTCTTCGATGCGTCGCACGATCACACGGTCATGTAGAGGTTTGATATTCGTCGTCATAACTTACTCCGATCTCCTTTTCGAGTTTTCTGCCAAGAATTAAAGGCTCGATGGTAGGTGAGCTGTGGGCGTCAGGTGATCTGGGTAATTCCAGAGAATCTGAGAAGGGAGTGAGCTGGTCTCGGTTCTATTCAATTCTACGCTCGACAAATGTATATGTCAAGTGTAGAGTATATTTCGTAAACGATATGTTTCATGTATGGTAAATAATGGTTATCAGAAAGAGAGCGGATTGTGATTGAGATTCGAGTTGATAAGTTACTGAAAGGGCGCGGGCGGACTTTCTATTGGCTGGCAAAGGAGACGGGCATCAGCCACTCGACGCTGTGGCGGCTGAAGAAGGGCAAATCCGTGGGCATCATTTTTGCCACTCTGGAGCGAATTTGCCAAGTACTTAACTGTCAACCGGGTGATGTGCTAAGACTTTCTAACACTAAGGGGACAGGTAAGAGGCGAAGCAAATCAACATAATCCCCATTATTATGTGGTTACAGCGGTTTCTTCAAACTTGTTTCTTCCTGCACGACGCGCCCATCCTTGAGCGTGATGCGATGCTCGCCCAAGCGCGCTGCCTCCGCGTGGTTGTGCGTGACGTAGAGGAAAGGAACACCGGATTTACGCTGGACGTCTTCGATCTCATCAAGCAACCGTCCGCGCGTTTCCACATCTACCGCCGACAACGGCTCGTCGAGCAGCACAACTGCCGGGTCTGAAGCGAGCGCGCGGGCGAGGGCGACGCGCTGCTGTTCGCCGCCCGACATCTCACGAGGAAAGCGTCGGCGCACATGCTCGATGTGAAAAAGCGCGAGCATCTCCGCCGCTCTATCGAGTTTGCTTTTCTTATTCTCACTCCGCACTCCGTAAGCGATATTCTGCTCGGCAGTCAAATGCGGAAACAGAGCGTAATCTTGAAACACGAAGCCGACGCGACGCGCTTGGATCGGCAGATCGATCTTCCGGGTTGAATCAAAATAGATTTGTGACCCGACCGCGATCAAACCTTCATCGGGTCGGAGTATTCCGGCGATCAACCGTAGCGTCGTCGTCTTGCCCGAACCCGACGCGCCGAGCAGAGTGGTGATGCCGCTATTGACAGAGAACTCCGCATCGAGCGTGAACGACTCTCCGCGATTGTCGCTTAAAGTTTTTTTAACTTCGACCGTCAGCATCCGCTCACCCGTAAGCCTGCGAGCGGCTCAATCTGTTTGTCAGGTAAACGGCGGCGACCGATACGACTGTAAGAATCAAAGCTAATAAACCGGCTTGCTCGTTGTCGCCCGATGCGACCGCTTCATAGATCGCCAAGGGCATCGTCTGCGTTCGACCCGGAATGTTTCCGGCGATCATCAGCGTCGCGCCGAATTCTCCTAACGCGCGGGCGAAACTCAAAATCAAACCGGCCAAGATGCCGCGCCGCGCAAGTGGCAGCGTGATGCGAAAGAAAGTTTCCAGACGACTTTTGCCCAGCACGTAAGACGCCGTTTCGTATTGCGGGTTAACGCTCTCGATGCTCGCCCGCGACGCTTTGATCATCAGCGGCAGCGCAACCACCACCGCCGCCACGACCGCGCCTAACCAAGTGAACGTCACGCTCCAACCCGTAAGATCATAAACGTAGTTTCCGATAAGGCCGCGCCTGCCGAGAAGCACGATCAAGTAATATCCCGTCACGGTCGGCGGCAGCACGAGCGGCACCGTCAGCACGGCGTCCAGCAATTCCTTGCCGCGAAAGTTGCGCTTAGCGAGCAGGAAAGCGAAAGCGAGGCCGACGACGCCGACAACAACTGTGGCGATGCTAACGACCAACAACGAGAGCTTAAACGCCGACCAGATCATCTCCCGCCCACACCCGCAAAGCCTTGCCGCGCTAAGATGCTCTGCCCTTCCGCGCTCGTCACGAGATTAACGAACTCCTGCGCCGCACTCTTTTGAGAGCTTTCTTTGATGACGGCAATCGGGTAGAGGATGGGATCGTGGCTGTTCTCCTCCGCCGTTGCGACGACGCGCACGCGTTCTCCGGCGACGCGCACATCAGTTTGGTAGACGATGCCTGCGTCCGTTTCGCCGCGCGCAACGTAATCGAGCACCTGCCGCACATCTTCCGCCAAAATAAATTTCACTTCGAGCTGCGACCAAAGATTTGTGTTCTTCAGTAACTGCTCGGTGTACTGCCCGGCGGGAACCGTTCGTGGATTGCCGATAGCGATTCGTTCGGCTTCGGGGAGCTTGGCAAACGCTGTGATGCCCGATTGCGAGTCTCGCGGCACGATCAGCACGAGCGCATTGCGCGCGAAGTCGCGGCGGCTCGAAATTTCGATTAAATTCCTCGCCGCGAGTTCATCCATCTGACGCGCTCCGGCGCTGGCGAAAACGTCGGCAGGCGCGCCCGCTTCAATCTGCTTTTGTAGCGCGCCCGATGCGCCGAAGTTGAAAACGACTTTTCTCTTCGCCCGCGTTTCGTACAGCCGCCCGATCTCCTGAAAAGCATCTCTGAGCGACACGGCCGCCGAGACTGTGATCTCATTCGCACCCTGCCCTCTATCCTGCGATTGATCAGCCGTATCATTTCGGCAACCGAGCGAGACGAGCACAAGCAGCACGCACAGCAAACGCATTAAATTGATCAAGTTTACTTTACTCCTTACCAAAATTACTTTGCGCGTGTGACGAACATCCGTTTTCCATTTATCTTCGAGACTCGCCCGCTCATCTTACGCTCAAACGCTCGTTTTCCCACGTACATTTTGCTAGAAGCCGCTCGTGTGATTAAATGCAACGGGGAAGGAAAATTTAATGCAACACGAGAACACGCTTCATCAAGGACAGGCCGCGCTCCTCATTATTGACATGCAGGAAGCTTTCCGCGCAGCAATCTCAGACTTCGCGGAGACGGCGGTGCGCATCGCACTTGTCGCCCACGCCGCCGCGCTGTTCGACGTGCCCGTGCTCGTCACGGAACAATATCCGAAAGGTTTGGGGCGCACGGCAGGAGAGATCGGCGCGGTGCTGCCCTCGGCCGTGCAGCCGATTGAGAAAATGAGTTTCAGTTCGGCGGGCGAGCCGGACTTTATGACGAGCCTTGAAGCGACCGGCAAGCGACAGATCATCGTCTGTGGCATCGAAGCGCACATCTGCGTCAACCAGACGACGCATGATTTGCTCGCGCACGGATTCCAAGTTCACCTCCTCACTGACTGCATCACCGCCCGTCAGGAATCAAACAAAGCGGTTGCCTTCGCCAAAATGCAAGCAAGTGGCGCGCTTCCCTCCACCACCGAGATGGCGCTCTTTGAACTTCTGCGCGACGCCGGACACCGGCAGTTTAAGATTATTCAGAAACTGATCAAGTAGGTTGCCCCATTTATCCATTGAACGAATGTATCAATGAACGAATGAACAATTAATTTCATGGATTTACTTTCAGACCTTAACGAACAACAACGCATCGCCGTTACGACAACCGAAGGGCCGCTGCTTATTCTCGCGGGCGCGGGGTCAGGCAAAACGCGCGTCATCACGCACCGCATCGCTTATCTGATCGCCGAACGAGATGTTCCGCCGTCAAACATTCTCGCCGTCACCTTCACGAACAAAGCCGCGCAGGAGATGCGCGAGCGCGTCGAAAAACTTCTGAGCGACGTGCGCTTGCAGAGCGCGCCGCTCGTCTCGACTTTCCACAGCCTCTGCGTGCGTCTGCTGCGCCGCGACATCGCCGCGCTCGAAGAAGGTTACACGCGCTCATTTACGATTTACGATCAAGACGATTCGGTGCGTGTGACAAAAGCCTGCGTCAAAGATTTAGGCTTCGACGAAACGCGGTTGAGCGCGCGCCGAGTGCAAAGTCAGATCAGTCATGCGAAGAATAGCGGACTCGACGCGGAGCTTTATGCCGCCCGCGTCGAATCTCATGACGAGAAACGCGCTGCCATCGCCCGCGTCTTCCGCCTTTACGAAGAACGCTTGCGCTCGAACAACGCGCTCGACTTCGACGACCTGCTCATCAAAACCGTGCGTCTGCTGCGCAAGTCGGACGACGTGCGCGAGCGCTACAACGACCGCTTCCGCTTCATCCTCGTTGACGAATACCAAGACACGAACAGTTTGCAGTTCGCCCTCATTCGCCTGCTAACCCAAAAGCAGCAGAACATCTGCGTCGTCGGCGACGACGATCAAAGCGTGTACGGGTGGCGCGGCGCAGACATTACGAACATCCTCAACTTCGAGGAACAATACCCGAACACGCAAGTGATTCGCCTTGAGCAGAACTACCGCTCGACGCAGAACATTCTTGATGCCGCGGGCAGCGTCGTTAAAAACAACACGGAGCGCAAAGGTAAAACGCTCTGGACTTCCAACCCGTCGGGCGATCTGCTTCGCTACTACCAAGCTTTAAATGCCGAAGTGGAAGCGCGCTTCGTCGCCGCGAGAATCGAAGAACACTTGCGGCTTGAACCGAAGACGCGCGCGGCAGTGCTCTACCGCACAAATTCGCAGTCGCGTCTTTTTGAAGAAGCTTTGCGCCGCGCCGGGATCGCTTACAACATCGTCGGCGGTTTCTCCTTCTACGAACGCGCCGAGGTGCGCGACATCGTGTCAT
>JACCYN010000130.1 GCA_013696465.1 Pyrinomonadaceae bacterium | reverse complement strand
TTCGTTGTTCCGCAAGCGTTCAGGTAGCCTTGCAGAGTTTGCGTCCAGAACTGTAAGCCCGATGCATCCGCCTCTCGATTAAGAAAGTCTCGATACTGCTGGCGAACGAAATAATCAACCGTGTCTAGTGGGTTAATGGGAGGCGGTGTCGGCGATAAATACGAGGCGATGCTTGGGTAGGTGATGTCGAAGCGACCGTAGTAGTCGCTGCCCGTTAAGTTACTGCAAGAAGCGTCGCCGCCGGATAGATTTCCCACCAACTGCGGCGCGCTGGAAGCGGAACCAACCCACAGACCGGAGCCGGAAGAACCGCCTTCAGTGGTTCCAGCATCCCACCCGACGGGCAAACACATGAGACCCGCCGGACACCCACCTGCCCGGCGACCTCCGAAGGCGATGCGTTTGTAGTCTCCGGCCGGATGGTGAATGCCCGTCACCGGAGTTGAGACGGTGGGCATCGTGGTCGTCCACCCGGCGAGCGTAACTCCGCCAGGCAAAGCTCCGGTTAGTTGCAGCAGCGTGAAGTCGCTCTGAGTTCCGGTCGCTAACAAATTCGATCCGTCCGTGTAGACGGGCGCTGAACTCGGCGTGTCGTAAAACCAGCGCACACGAAGCGACTGCGCTTCTGCCTGCGTGCTGATGCAATGGTTGGCCGTGAGCAGATACTTTGAAGAGCCGTCGTTGGTTTGCGTGTTGAGCATCGTGCCGGTGCAGACGTAGCTGCCGCCGCCGCTCACGAAAGAGAGACGCCCGACCGATTTGGCGATGTTCGCCCACTCCGCCGTCACGCTTAGATTGCACGAACCAGCCGCGTCCGTTGAAGGAGTTTCAATTACCGCAGCGTCTTTGAAGATGTGCGTGATTCTTGAAATCTGAAAGGGGAACACGGTTCTCGATTCGTCACCCGGACTGAAGTATTCGATGATGATGCCATCGCCCTCGACCGGCGGCGTCCAAAACTCTCCGTTGCCGAGGGGGCCGCGCCCTTCAAACGAGCCGTAAATTTCATCACGGTTGCGCATCGAGTAGACAAAGAGTTTCGCTCCCTTCGGAAGATTGACGTTCATGAATTGAACGCGCACTTGCAGGGCGGCTGCCGACTCGATCCCGATCAAGCTCACCCGTCCGTTCGGCACGCGGTAGATGCGTGCGTTCGCCCCCGGTTCGAGCGTCTCCGGCAAAATTCTCACCGCGCCGATCTTGAGGCGTTTGGCAGAACCGTCTTGCCCCATCTCGCGTTTTTCGAGCGGGGGCAGGCGGTAGATCGCGGACGAGTCGAGCGCGATGCCTTCGTAGATGCGGCTCAGAGGAGCTTCGCCGCGCCTGATCCTCGCTTCAATCGTGGAAGTTTGTTTACCTGCGGGCGCGTCGGGCAGGCGAAAACTCGGCGCAGATGCTTCTTGCCCCCTCGCCACACTCGCCGCGAGCAGCAGCGCACAGAAAACGTAAACTGCGAGTGAGTTTAATTTTGAACGACGCGAATCCGTCGCGCGCCGCGATGTGAAGTGGGGGATACGAATCACGAGCTTTGTCCTTCTTTATAATTCAGGATGCGATGGAATTTACTACGAGTAACGCTCGGTGCTCTTCGACGTATGTGGGTGGCAAACGGGCGGGCAACACCTTTCGCCGAACAATCTCTATATATGGCCTTGCGGCGCTAAAGCAACTTTACAAACAAATTTAACAACGCGCAAGCTTTGAAACGCGCGTTCAACTCCAGCTTTTAGTCGCGGAACATGTGGTTAATCTCCGTGATGCGAAACGGAAGAATGTTAGCACTCGCGCGCGTTTGCTCTTCAGAATCGAAGTATTCGATGACGATGCCATCGCCCACAACGGGCGGCGTCCAGAAAGAGCCGTCGGGCGACAAACCTCTTCCTTCGTAAGGGCCATAAACCTCATCCGTATTTTCCAGCGAGCGCACAAAGAGTTGTTCGCCCGCGGCGAGTTGCACATCCGCGAAGCGAACGCGCACCGCGAACGCGCCAATCGAGACGACACCTAATACCCTCGCGCGCCTTCCTTCTTCCAAGTCGAACCAACGCCCGCTCAATGCAAGATCATGCGGCAGAGATCGCGCAACGCCTGTTTGCAGCCGCCCGCCCTTTCCCTCTCCGCCCGCTAAACTTCCTGCATCGAGCGGCGGCAAACGGTAAAGGCATGATTCGTCAACTTTGATTCGTTTATACATCCGGCTCGGAAGTTTACGACCTCCGGCGATCTTTTTGCCCGGCGGTCGTCCGCGTTTAGTAGCATCGCCCCGCGCGAGCAGAGCATTCAACTTGCGATCAGTGGAGACATCTTGAGAGCCGCGCTATCGCGGAGTCGGCTGCAAGCGAAGCCTTGGACGCACATTGAAGTTTAAAAGGCACGTCTGTAGTTTCGCCTCGCCCCATTCCTGTTCCTGCTCGTTGTAGGCTTCAGGCACTCCGTCCGAGTAGAGCGCCAACAAGTCATCCGCTCGCAGTTGAAAGGGGCGTTCCTCATATGGCTTGTCCAGCGTCCGC
>JACCYN010000097.1 GCA_013696465.1 Pyrinomonadaceae bacterium | reverse complement strand
TGGTGCGCGCTCGAAAAGTTGCGCTCGATCATCACTTCAAAAAATCCGTTCGTCCTGTTCCCACTCATCTCTTCGTTCTATCCTTCATCCGACGGCGGCGACGTTAACCTCAAACACCATCGCCGCTTCTTTAAGGTTCGTCGTAATTTTCACTTTCGGCAGACTCTCTAAAAAAAGTCGTCCGTAAGCTTTCGTCCTCAATCGCGGATCAAGCACGGCGAGCAGCCCGCGATCCGTCGTGCTTCTGATCAAACGCCCTAAGCCCTGCTTCAAGGCAATCGTCGCCTGCGGCACGCTATATTCGTAAAAACTCGATCCGCCCGCGTCGTCAACGAGCCTCTGCCGCGCCGCCACCACCGGATCGCTCGGCACAGCGAACGGCAGTTTATCAATGATCACGCACGATAGTTGCTCACCCCGCACGTCAACGCCATGCCAGAAACTTGAGGTGGCGAACAAGACCGCGTTCGGCGTGCGACGAAACTTTTCAAGCAGCGCGAGCTTAGATGCGCTCCCTTGCGCGAAGCACGGGAAATCTACGAGCGACGACACGCGCTCGTACAAACTCTTCATGCCGCTTGTGCTTGTTGACAACACGAACGCGCGCCCTTGCGTGACGTTGAGAATCGAGACGATCTCCTCAACCGCCGCGTCCGTCCATTGGGGTGAGCGCGGGTCGGGCATCTGCGTGGGAAGATAAAGCGCCGCTTGATTTTCGTAGTCGTAGCCGGAGGAGGCGAAAAGTTCGTCGGCTGATTCACTGTCCGCGATCCCCAGACGCTCGCGGATGAATGAGAAACTCCCGGCAGAGGTCAATGTCGCCGAAGTCATCACAACGGTTTCCACACGCTCAAAAAGTTTGTCTTGCAGCAAACTTCCGACTTCAATCGGCGACGCGCGCAAGAATCTTCCGCGCCCGCGTCCCTCCGTCCAATAAACGTAGCGACTGTCATCGCCCGCCACGATAAACTCCAGACTAAAGCGAAACTCGCGCACGCGCCGCACAAGGGTTTCGACTTCCGGCGATTGATCGGGAAGCGCGTCGAGCGTCGTCTCCACGCGATTGAGCGCGCCGTCTAAACTTAAATAACTCTGCCCAAGCGCGGTCGCTTCGACCTCGCCGCTTGCGTTGCGGCGCGCGAAACTGCCGGGCGCGATTGAACGACGATTCTCTTCACCCTCACCGCGAAAGCCCATCCAAAAGTTTTCCGCGAAACGCGCCACGCGACTCGCGCTCCTCGTCAATTCACGATTCGCTTCCACCCTTGTGACGGGAAGCGTCTGTAGATCGCGCAACAAATCTTCGATCTGATAACTCGAAATTTGCGTGCCGAAATACTCCGCCGCCACGTCTTCAATGAGGTGCGCTTCGTCGAAGACGACCGCGCCGTAATCGGGAATCACCTGCCCGTATTCGCCGCCGCGCAAAGCCAAGTCTGCGAAGAAGAGATGATGATTGACGATGATGATGTCCGCGTCCGTTGCGCGCCCCCTCATGCGCGTGATGAAACACGGATCGTAATTCGGGCATTTCTGTCCGAGACAAATCTCGGTGCGAGCGTCAATGTGTCGCCAGAAGGAAAGGTTTTCAGGCAGGTCGCTCAACTCCGCGCGGTCGCCCGTCGCCGACTCGCGCGCCCAGGCGCGTACTTCGTCAAAGTAATCAACGTCTTCGAGTCCGTCGAGCACGGGAGATGTTTCGGCTTTTTTGATGCGCTGGAGACAAGCGTAATTGCTGCGTCCCTTCATCGCAGCGGCGGTAAACTTGCGCGGCAGAGTCTTCTGCAAGAAAGGAACATCCTTTTCCATGAGTTGCTCTTGCAGATTCTTCGTGCCCGTCGAGATTACAACCCGCGTGCCGCGCGCCGTCGCTGCCGCAATCGCCGGGACAAGATACGCGAGCGTCTTTCCCGTGCCCGTCCCGGCTTCGACGATCAAATGCCGCCGTTCGTCGAACGCGCGCAGCACTGCTTCGGCCATTTCGATTTGACCGGAGCGATATTCGTATTCAGGATGCGCGCGCGCAATCAAACCGTCGCGCCCGAAAATTTCATTCATACTTGGCAAGCCGTTAGAATCAATCACTTCAGCGGCGCAGGTTATTTTGAATCTTGAAGGAGTTGAAGAAATAAGCGCGTTCGTTTTCCGAAGCGTCTTCGCCAAGCAGAGTCAGGATCAGGTAACCGCGTTGCCCCGTGAGCGTCATTTGACATTTCCCGACGAGCGGCCCGAGCATGAAATCTTGTTCTCGCCCGTCAAGTCCGCCGACGCTTACCGGTCTTCCGCCGAGGACTTTTACCTCATACAACAAACCGTTCTCCTTCATACCCTCACGAAAACCATCAACGACGCCCTTCCACATTCCTTCATAAAACGATTGCCTAAGGTGCGCTGGCATTCGTTCCGCGTTGATCGGGAGTTCGCTCATATAAGCAACCATGAAAACTCCGGCATCGTTTGATGTAATGAAACTGCGCGTCGTAGACCTTAATCCTCCGCCGTGATTAACTTGTTCCGCTTCCTCTTCAGGTTTCGCCGGGAAAGCGGCGCTGAATTTGGCGGCGTCAAATTGATACTGTTGCCATCCGGCGGGAAGCGCACTGCCACCCTTCGCCGTCGTTGGTGGCGGCGGCACAGTGTTGCGCGGACGTTTTCCGATTTGCGCGTTGACGGTTATCGTTGAATTCAAAACACATATAACGCCGCACAGCGCGAGAGACATACACATTTTTAATTTCATGACTTTTAATTTCTTGTTGAGAATCGCTTTGACAAATCTAATCCGCGCCGACTGCCTGACTCTCCGGCTGATCACGCTTCAAGCGTTTCGCGTAAAGCGGAAAGCGCGCGGCGAGTTCCGTCACCGCCCTCTTCGTGCGGCGGCGCACCTCTTCCGATTCGGGATCGCGGAGCACGGCGGCGATGAGACTTGCGACATCGCGCATCTCCGCTTCTTTCATGCCGCGCGTGGTGAGGGCGGGCGTCCCCAGACGGATGCCGGAAGTGACAAAAGGCGAGTTGGTGTCAAACGGAATCGTGTTTTTGTTGACCGTGATCCCTGCTGCTTCCAAAGCTTTCTCCGCGACTTTGCCGGTGATTCCCTTCCCGCCGCTAAACACATCAACAAGCACAAGATGATTATCCGTGCCGCCGGAGACAATGCGAAAACCGGCTCTTTGTAATTCGCCCGCGAGCACTTTCGCGTTCGCTAAAACCTGGCTTTGATAATCTTTGAAATCATTCCGTAACGCTTCGCCGAAGGCGACCGCTTTAGCCGCGATGATGTGGACAAGCGGGCCGCCCTGAACGCCGGGGAAGACTTTTTTATCAATCTCTTTCGCGTCCCGCTCGCGGCAAAGTATGAGTCCGCCGCGCGGGCCGCGCAGAGTTTTGTGCGTCGTCGTGGTGACAAAATCCGCGTGCTCGATGGGCGATGGGTGAAGTCCGGTGGCGACGAGTCCGGCGATGTGCGCGATGTCCGCCATCACGCGCGCGTTGATGCTACGGGCAATTTCCGCGATGCGCTTGAAATCAATGATGCGCGGGTAAGCAGACGCGCCGCAGATGATCAACTTCGGCTTGTGCTCTTCGGCGATGCGCTGCAACTCCTCGAAATCAATACGCTCGGTTTCGGGCGAAACGCCGTAGTCGGCGACCTTGTAGTTGATGCCGGAGAAGTTCAGGGGATGACCGTGCGTGAGATGCCCGCCGTGCGAGAGGTTCATTCCTAAAATCGTGTCGCCGTGTTGAAGCGCGGTCAGGAGCACGGCCATGTTCGCTTGAGCGCCGGAGTGCGGCTGCACGTTGGCGTGCTCCGCGCCGAAGATACGCTTGGCGCGATCGATGGCCGCCCCCTCGACGACATCGACAAACTCACAGCCGCCGTAGTAGCGTTTCTTCGGATAACCTTCGGCGTATTTGTTCGTGAACACAGAACCCATCGCTTCCAGAACGGCTTCGCTGACGAAGTTTTCCGATGCGATCAACTCCAACCCTTCTGCTTGGCGGGCGACTTCGTTGTTGACGGCGTCACTGATTAAAGAATCTGTTTCAGCGAGTGAGGCGGTTAGTCGGTCGTACATTAGGTTTCCTCTCTCAACTTTTGCGCTTCGATCTCTTCCCGTTC
>JACCYN010000091.1 GCA_013696465.1 Pyrinomonadaceae bacterium | reverse complement strand
TTCTTCGCTTTTTCGACGACGAGAAATCCGCAAGCGTTGATGACGCAAATCTTCTTTCTCGAACCGAGCGACACATCCGTGCTCTTCGCTGCCGTACGCCCCGTCGCCTTGCAAGGCGCTTTGCCTTACGTGCTCGTTGATTCCGAAGGGGCGTTGCAGACGCGCGAGCACCTCAACGAGCGCGTCTCCTACCGCATTTATTCCGATACGGAACAGCCGACAGCGGAAGAGTTACGCTCCGACCAAATGCCTTACATGGCGGAAGCAGCGCGCTACCTGCAACTTCCGCGCGCGCTCGATCCGCGCGTGTCGGCTCTCGCAAGCGAAATCGCTAAACGGCAGAACGCGCAGAACCGTTACGATGCCGCGCGTGCAATCGAGAGTTATCTTCAAAGCAACTACAAGTATTCCCTCGACATGCGCGCGGGCGGGCGCGATCCGCTCGCCGATTTTCTGTTTCGCGTGCGCGAAGGGCACTGCGAGTATTACGCGGCGGCGATGGCCGCGATGCTGCGCACGCAAGGCATCGCCGCGCGCGTCGTCAACGGCTTTCAGGCGGGCGAGTACAATGACGTAGCCGACGCCTACATCGTTCGCCAGCGCAACGCTCATTCGTGGGTTGAGGTTTATTTCCCCGGCACCAAGTCGTGGAGCGTTTTCGATCCGACGCCGTTTGACGAAACGACGGGCGAGAGGGTGAATTCGTCCGGCGTAAGCAACCGTCTGGTGAAGTACATGGATGCGGCCGAGTTATTCTGGATTCAAAATGTCGTTTCATATGACAGGCAAGCGCAACGCGCGCTGGCCAACAAGGTGCGGACACAACTTGAAAATTACACTCAGGCTGTGGAGCAAAAGGCGGAAGCTGTAAAGAGTGTGCTCGCAGATTTTTGGTGGCAGCCTTCAGTCGCAAACGAGCGGCGGGCGGGCGCGTCGCTTAACTTTGTCGTCGCGCTGATCGTCTTGTGCTTCGCAATTATTCTCATGCTGCTCATCTTGCGTAAACGCGGCGTAACCTTGCGGCGTGTGAAAAAGCAAGGCACAACGGCAGATGTAAATTCTTCCGGCGTTGCTTTTTACCGGCGCATGACGGATGCGCTAGCCAGACGCGGGTTGCGGCGCCCCGCCGGGCAAACTCCGCTTGAATTTGCCGAATCAATCAATAATTCGGAAGCTTTGATCGTCACGCGCTTCTATCACCGCGTGCGTTACGGCGCGCAAGATTTGTCTCGCGCTGAGCAAGCTGAGATTGAAAACTGTTTGCGAAAATTGGAAACGATTTAGGTAAGCATAAACATTATCGGAAATTTAATTTTTAGTTGACGTGAATTTTTTAGATGAAAAAAATCGGATTTGTAAGTTTAGGATGCCCGAAGAACCTTGTTGACAGCGAGGTGATGATGGGCAAACTCGCGCACGCAGGCTACGAGATCACGAGCGATGCGAGCGAAGCCGAGACGCTCGTCGTTAACACCTGCGGTTTCATCGCTTCGGCGAAGCAGGAATCCGTTGACGCGATCCTCGAAGCGGCGCGCTTGAAAGCGGAAGGTAGTTGTCAACGCCTCATCGTCGCCGGATGCCTCGTCGAGCGTTACCGCGACGAGTTGCGCGCAGAGCTTCCCGAAGTTGACGCCTTTATCGGCACGAATCAGCTTGATGAGATCACGAGCGTGTGCGACGAACGCACGAACACGCGCCAGCTTCCTGTCATTCCAATCGGAAACAAAACGGCGACGTATCTCTACGACGAAACGTCGCCGCGCTTACGCGCAACGCCCCGCTACAGCGCGTTCGTCAAGATCGCCGAAGGGTGTGATCGCCCCTGCGCTTTTTGCGCGATCCCGCTGATGCGCGGTTCTTTCCGCAGCCGTCGCTTCGGCTCGGTCGTTAACGAAGTTCATCAACTTGCACAGGGGGGGGTTAAAGAGATCATCCTCGTCGCGCAAGATTCGTCGCGTTACGGCGAAGACTTGGGGCAGAGGAACGGTCTCGCACACTTGCTGCGCGAACTCGCGCGCATTGACGAACTCGAATGGGTGCGCGTGATGTACACTTACCCGACGCACATCAGCGACGAGTTTTTAGACGTTGTGGCGAGTGAACCGAAAGCCGTCAAGTATCTCGATATGCCGTTGCAACACGCCGCGCGTAGTGTTTTGAAATCCATGCGGCGCGGCGGCACGCGCGAAAGTCTGGAAAAACTGATCGAGCGCGTGCGCCGTCGTGTGCCGGAGATCGCAATTCGCACGACATTTATCACGGGCTTTCCCGGCGAGACGGAAGAAGATTTTGGAGAGTTGCTCGCTTTCGTTCGCATTGCGGAATTTGATCGCGTCGGCGTTTTCACTTACTCAGACGAAGAAGAGGTTGCGGCTTACGAGCTTGGTGGTAAAGTTGATGAGACGATTGCGATGCGCCGTCGCAATCGTTTGATGAAAGAACAAGCGCGCATCTCTCTGCGGCGCAACCGCCGCTTCGTCGGGCGCACGGTGCGCGTGCTTTTCGAGGGCGAATCTGAGGAGACGGATTTACTCTGGCAGGGACGCATGGAAACGCAAGCGCCAGAGGTTGACGGCTGCGTTTTAATTAACGATGCGCCGGAGAACACGAATCTGAAACCCGGCGATTTCGTCAACGTCCTTATCACCGAAGCGCAAGAACATGATTTAATCGGCCGCATCGTATGAGCGAAGAGATTGCGCCAGTGATAAAGGAGTCGAGCGACGAGCTTAACCCTTCGGTCGTCACCAACGCTCCCGTTGTTGCTTCGTCACGAGAACGAACCTTCGGCGATACAATCGCGCTCGCGGTCGCTACGTGCGGCGTAGGATTCATTCCGCTCGCGCCGGGCACGTGGGGCTCGCTCCTCGGCGTTTTTCTGTGGGCGAGCGCGCTGAGGGCAGGCGCGGAAGTTTATCGCTTCGCAGACTCGCGCAGTTGGACGAATCTACAAGCTGAATCCCTGTGCGTAACGCTGGCAGTTCTCGCGCTGGCGGGTTTGATGTATGCGGGCGTGTGGGCGGCCACGCGCGTCGAACGCCTCACGGAGCGCAAAGACCCCGGCATCGTCGTGATTGATGAGGTCGTGGGACAGTTGATCACTTTTCTCTTTGTCCCCCGCGGCACGGGCGTGTGGGCGATTGTTGCGGGATTTTTTCTTTTCCGTTTGTTCGACATCTGGAAGCCGTACCCCATCCGCCGTCTCGAAATTCTTGAGTCGGGCTTGGGCGTGATGGCAGACGATGTGCTCGCAGGAATTTACGCGGCGGCGGTGATGTCGCTGCTAGTATTTATCAGTTCACATGCAGGATAAGGAAGGTGCTAAATGGAAGAGATGAGAAACCCGAAACCCGCCGAGGATGTGGCGGGCGACACGCAAACTCAAGACGCGAACCAACCTGTGGATTCAGAAAGCGCGCGACCGAGCGGTATGAGCTGGGGCGAAATCACTGCGGGGGATGAAACGAGCGGAATGAATGAGGAAACGAGCGATTCCGTTTCGTCCACGCGCGACGCCTTTGATGTCGAACAGGGCACGCGGGGCGACGAAACCAATACGGCCGATCCTGTGTGACGCTTTTACGATTTCGGAAGTCACATAAAATGAACAACATAAAAATTTTTGTCGCTGATGACGTGAGCGAAAATGGACTTCTTCCCTTGCGCGCCGCCGGGTTTACCGTTGAGAAGCGAACGGGATTGAAAGACATTGCCCTTAAGATGGCGGTGCGCGATTGCGCAGGATTGATCGTGCGCAGTGAGACGAAAGTCACCGGCGAGGTGATGAATGAAGCGGCTAAGTTGCGCGCCATCGGACGCGCCGGAGTTGGCGTTGACAACATTGATGTCGCGGAAGCCTCAAAGCGTGGCATCATCGTGATGAACGCGCCCGACGGCAACACGATGACGACGGCCGAACACACCTTTGCCTTGATCCTCGCGCTCGCGCGCCGTGTTCCGCAAGGGTATTGCAGCTTGAGAGAAGGACGCTGGGAACGCAAGCGATTCGTCGGAGTTGAGTTGAGAGGTAAAACGCTCGGCATCGTCGGGTTGGGACGCATCGGTCGCGTGGTGGCGGAGCGCGCGCGGGCGTTTGAGATGAAAGTCATCGCTTTCGATCCGTTCGTCTCTGAAGAAGCGGCGCGCAACATGGAGATTGAGATCGCACCGCTCGAAGGAGTTTTCGCCCGCGCTGATTTTCTCACCGTGCATACACCGCTCACCTCTGAGACGCGCGGCATCATTGGTGCAGAAGCTTTCAAACGAATGAAGCCGAGCGTGCGGATCATCAACTGCGCGCGCGGCGGTCTTGTTGACGAAGCGGCGTTATATGAAGCGATCAAAGAAGGGCGCGTAGCTGGCGCGGCGTTAGACGTGTTTGAAAAGGAACCTCCTCCGCCCGAGCACCCTTTGCTTACCCTCGATGAAGTGATCGCCACGCCGCATCTCGGAGCTTCAACGAAGGAAGCGCAAGAAGGTGTGGCCGTCACGGTCGCCGAACAGATGCGCGATTATTTTCTGACCGGCGCGCCGCGCGGCGCGGTCAACATGCCTGCGATCAGCGCGGACGAATTGAATAAGCTTCAGCCTTACATGCGGCTCGCGGAGCAACTCGGTAAGTTTCACGCGCAGTTGACTGACGACACGGTGCGCGACGTAAACGTGCACTATGCGGGCGAAGTGGCGGAGATGGACGCCGCGCCCGTGACGCGCTCATTCTTGGCCGGATTGCTACGCGATATGAGCGCGCGCGTCAACGTCGTCAACGCGCTGCTCATCGCCGAAGAGCGCGGCATCAACGTGACGGCTTCCTACAAGCGGGTGACGAATGAAAAGACGCCGTGTTTGCAAACGACGGTGACGACAAAGAAGAACGAAACGAAAGTTGCTGGTGATCTGTTTGGAAGCGGCGGCGGCGAGAGCCGGATCGTTGGAATTGACGGGTTCAATGTGGAAGCGATGTTGTGGGGCAACGTGCTTGTGATGCGTAACGCAGACGTGCCCGGCGTCGTCGGCGAGGTCGGCACAAGTCTCGGTCGGCGCGGAGTCAACATCAGCCGTTTTCAATTAGGACGGCGCGCGCCCGGCCAAGACGCGATGGCGATTATCGAAATTGACGCGCCGCTCGATGCGGAATCCTTAAATGAACTGCGCGCGATCCGAGAAGTGATTGATCTGCGACAGATCAATTTTTCTTAAACATCCAAACGCGCTGCTTCAACGCTTCCGCATCATCGGCTACCACAAGACATCGCATAAAACTTTCTTCTTCATTTCCACGTATTAAGTTGCGGACAAGGCAGGAATAATTTAACAGCGCTCCCCTTATTGTTAATTACTTCTATGGCAAATGATGATGTAGCATTAGCGGTTAACAATGTCACGAAGCGTTACGACGACTTTACGGCGGTTGAAGATTTAAGTCTCGCCGTCAGACGCGGGCGAATCTTCGGACTCATCGGCCCGAACGGGGCGGGGAAGACGACGACGATCCGCATGATCGTCGGCATCACTGCGCCCGACGTGGGTAATATTGAGCTGCTCGGCCGTCCCGTCAATCTGGAATCGCAGAATCGCATCGGCTATTTGCCGGAAGAGCGCGGGCTGTACAAAAAGATGAAGGTCGGCGAGCAGTTGCGATTCTTCGGTCAACTGAAAAATTTAGCTCCCCGCGCAGCCGATGAAGCGGCAGACCGCTGGCTGGAAAAGTTAAAACTCGCCGATTGGAAAAACAAAAAAACCGATGAACTCTCGAAGGGAATGCAGCAGAAAATCCAGTTTATCACCGCCGTCATGCACGAACCCGATCTGCTGATTTTAGATGAGCCGTTTTCGGGGCTTGATCCCGTCAATTCCGAATTGCTGAAGGAAACAGTGTTGGAATTGAAAGCGGCAGGGCGCACAATTATTTTTTCCACACACCTGATGGAGCAAGCCGAAAAGCTGTGCGACGACATTTGCCTTATGAATCGTTCGCGCAAAGTTTTGGCGGGAAGCCTGCGCGAAGTTAAAAGCGGCTTCGGGAGAAACGCGGTTGCACTGCGCTATGAGGGCGAAACGAACGGCGTGCTTGACGATAAAGAGTTGGTGGCGAGCGTCAAAGATGCAGGAGATTATATGGAAGCGCTGCTCGCCGAGGGCGCAGATTCGCAAGAGCTATTGCGGCGTTTAGTTGCGAGCGGCGCGCGCGTGACGAAGTTTGAAGAGGTTGAACCGAGTCTACACGAAATCTTCATCACGAAAGTGAATGAAACGTCATGAACAAATTGCTTGCTGTCGTCAAGCGCGAATACCTCGAAGGTGTGCGGACGCGCTCGTTCCTGATCACCACGATGCTGGGGCCGTTGTTGATGCTCGGAATTTCCGTGTTACCCGTGATGGTCATGAGCAGGATCGGCGGCGGCACAACGCGCATCGCCGTTGTTGATCAGACGAATCGAATGTATGAGCGCGTGCGCGATCACATCACGCGCGACAATGCAGAAGCGACGGCGAATCGCCGGAACGAGCGCACGACGCGCGGTGGCGTTTCAGGCGCCCGCTACGAGCTTGAGCAAGTCGCGCTTGCCAACAATTCGCTTGAAGAGACGAAGCGCAATCTCAGCGAGCGCGTGCGCCGGGGTGAACTCAACGCTTACGTCGTGATTCCTCCAAACGTCCTCGAAAACGGTAAAGTTGAGTATTACGCTCGCAACACGAGCGATGTGTTCACCGCCGAGCGGATGCGCAACCGCATCACGAGCGCCGTCGTCGAGCAGCGCATGAGCGACGCGCAGATCGATCAGGGACGACTCGCGGAGTTGCAGCGCCGCGTAGAGATTGACGCGATCAAAGTTGACGGGGAAGGCGAGCGGCGCGATTCGGGCAGCTTCTGGCTCGCTTACATCGTCGGCGGCGTCATCTACGCGATGGTGCTGCTCTACGGCAACGCGGTGCTCTCGTCCGTCGTGGAAGAGAAAACGACGCGCGTCTCGGAAGTGCTCTTCTCTTCGATCCGCCCGCTACCGCTCCTTGCCGGTAAACTCCTCGGCGTGTCGCTCGTCGCCCTGACGCAGGTCATCGTGTGGGTGCTCGTGTCCGTGCTGTTAAGTCTCTACGGTGCGGGGGCGTTGGTGGCGAGCGGCGCAGAGTTTACCTTGCCGCGCATCAGGCCGGAGGTCTACGTTTACCTAATCCTGTTCTTTCTCGTCGGCTACTTCGTCTACTCAACTTGTTACGCGCTCGTCGGTTCGATGGTCACGACGGCGCAGGAGGGTACGGGGATGGCGATGCCGATCACGTTTATGTTCGTCATCGCCTTCGTCTTGACCACGCCCGTTATCAGCAACCCTAATTCGTCCTTTTCCGTTTTGATGTCCCTCATCCCCTTCTTCTCGCCAATCATTATGCTGCTGCGCATCATGACGGAGACGCCTCCATTCTGGCAGATCGCGCTTTCGCTGTTGATCGGATTCGCAAGCATTGTCGGGCTGATGTGGATCGCAGCGCGCGTCTATCGCACGGGAATGTTAATGTACGGCAAGCGGGCGACCATTCCCGAAGTGATGCGTTGGGTGAGGCAGCCGTAAAAGATGGGCATCGAGATCGAGAAAAAGTATCGCTTGAGCCGCGATGAACAATCGCGGCTCCGAGATCGGATGCGCGAGACGGGAGCGGAGAAGCGCGGCGAAGACTTCGAGGAAAACACTCTTTACAGCGGCGCAAATCTTGATCCGCAAAGTCGCGTGCTTCGCCTGCGCCGCACCGCGCGGGCAACGACGCTGACTTACAAGGAACGCTTCCACTCCCAATCCGCGATCAAACACCAACGCGAAGATGAAACTCGCGTGGAAGATGCTGATTCGATGCACAGCATACTTCTTGCGCTCGGCTTTAGCCCCGCGCTCGTTTACGAAAAGCGGCGCGAGACGTGGCGCGTCAGGAGTGAAGCGGGAACGGTTGAAGTCGTGATTGATGAACTGCCGTTCGGAAGTTTCGTTGAAATAGAAGGAGAAGAAAAGTCGATCATCGAAGTTGAGCGAATGCTGAATCTGAATGATGCGGAAGCTGAACTTGCCACCTACCCGGATTTAACGCGGGCGCTTGGAACAAAGCGCGGCGAGTTGATTGAAGCGAGATTTTCATAATACTGGTAGGGACAGGGGTTGTCCTTGCCCGCGTTTCGTGTCGCGCAAGGCGGGCAGCGGACTTGTTCCTAGCTCCTACAATCGCTTCACTATATTACGCGCAGGCAAAAGCGGCTCCGTTGCATGTGCAACGAAGCCGCTTTCCGTCTTTTAGCGTCGAGAAAACTTGAACTTCTAGAAGCCCATGCCGCCACCGCCGCCCATGCCGCCCGGCATCGCCGGAGCTTTGTCGTCTTCAGGAAGCTCGGAGACGAGCGCTTCGGTCGTGAGCATCAACCCCGCGATTGACGCTGCGTTCTGCAACGCCGTGCGCGTGACCTTCGCCGGATCAATAACGCCCGCTTCAACGAGGTCTTCCATCGTCTCGGTCGCCGCGTTGTAGCCGAAGTTTTCTTTCTTCTGGCTGCGTACCTGCTCAACGATCACCGCGCCTTCTTTACCGGCGTTCTGCGCGATCTGACGAAGCGGCTCTTCAAGCGCGCGGCGCACGATGTTAACGCCGATCTGCTCATCGGTGTCCGTGTCCTCCTCGCCCTTCTGCTCGTTGAGCTTGAAGTTTTGGAGCACTCGCGCCGCGCGAACAAGCGCCACGCCGCCGCCCGGAACGATGCCTTCTTCGACGGCTGCGCGCGTCGCGTGCATCGCATCTTCCACGCGCGCCTTCTTCTCCTTCAACTCCGTCTCAGTCGCCGCGCCGACTTTGATCACCGCCACGCCGCCGACGAGTTTCGCCAGACGCTCTTGCAGTTTCTCGCGGTCGTAGTCCGAAGATGTCTCGTCGATCTGAGCGCGAAGCGTGCGCACGCGACCCTCGATGTCGCCTTGCTGTCCCGCGCCTTCGACGACGGTCGTGTTGTCTTTGTCAATGGTGATGCGCTTGGCGCGTCCCAAATCTTCGACCTTCACGCTTTCGAGCTTAATGCCTAAGTCTTCGCTGATGACTTTGCCGCCCGTCAAGATCGCAATGTCTTCGAGCATCGCTTTGCGGCGGTCGCCGAAACCCGGAGCCTTCACGGCCGCGACGTTCAATGTGCCGCGTAATTTGTTAACAACCAGCGTCGCCAACGCTTCGCCTTCAACGTCTTCGGCGATAATCAAAAGCGGGCGACCCATCTTCGCCACCTGCTCAAGCATCGGCAGCAAATCTTTCATCGAAGAAATCTTTTTCTCGTTGATCAGAATCAATGGATTGTCGAGCGCCGCTTCCATCCGCTCAGGATCGGTAACGAAGTAAGGAGAAAGGTAGCCGCGATCAAACTGCATACCTTCGACGACTTCGAGCGCCGTATCCATCGTCTTTGATTCTTCGACGGTAATGACGCCGTCTTTGCCAACTTTCTCCATTGCCTGTGCGATCAGTTCGCCGATGGTGCGGTCGCCGTTTGCGGAGATCGTGCCGACCTGCGCGATCATGTCGCCCTTCACCGGCTTCGACAGACGCTGAATCTCTTCCGTCGCACGGATCACAGCTTTATCAATGCCCCGCTTCAACGCCATCGGGTTCGCGCCTGCCGCCACCGTTTTGACGCCCTCGCGGAAAATCGCCTGCGCGAGCACGGTCGCCGTCGTCGTGCCGTCACCAGCAACGTCGGAAGTCTTCGACGCAACTTCGCGCACCATCTGCGCGCCCATGTTCTCCATTGAATCTTTGAGTTCGATTTCCTTCGCCACGGTCACGCCGTCTTTGGTGATCGTCGGGCTGCCGAATTTCTTATCGAGCACGACGTTGCGACCCTTGGGCCCAAGCGTGATCTTAACCGCATCGGCGAGTTGATTAACGCCGCGCAAAATCGCCGCGCGTGATTCTTCGCCGTGAATAACTTGCTTTGCCATTTTATTAACTACACTCCTTTATTAAATGTTGGAATTTACGAAACGCGAAAAGCGACTGATCATCTCGTGAAGAGATTACCTGCCGCCTTTTTTACCGCCCGCCTGTCCGAATGCGCCGCCGCTTTTCTGTCCACCTGCCGCCGCGCCAGCGCGTTCGATGATGCCGAGAATTTCGTCCTCGCGCATAATCAAGAGTTGCTCGTTGTCAACTGTGATCTCCGAACCGCTATACTTGCCGAACAATACGCGGTCGCCAGCTTTCACATCCAACATTTGACGTGATCCGTCGTTTTTGTATTTGCCTTCGCCGACGGCGGTCACTTCGCCCTCCTGCGGTTTCTCTTTCGCCGTGTCGGGGATAATGATACCGCCGCGTAATTGCTCGCCTTCTTCGATGCGTCGCACGATCACACGATCCTGTAAAGGTTTAATGTTTGTCGCCATAAACGCTCCTTTCCGATTTTTGTTAGTGGTTTTTTATTGCCTGCGTGAAATAATCAAACTCGCCTGCCAAGAGTGAGCGAACTCAAAATCATTAACGATTTCAAGAAATTTTGATAATTCTTAGCACTCTGTTTGAGCGAGTGCTAAGAATACAGCGAGCGGTGCGGACTTGTCAACCGGGTTAGAGGGAGAGGCAAACCGAGGAGACTTTATTAGCGCTGACGGCGCGCTTGCCGACCGTTGCGCGCCGGGTCTTGCGCGCGGTAGGAAGCGACGCGCTTCGAGAGCGTGTTGCGGTGAATGCCTAAGAGTCCGGCGGTGCGTGAAAGGTGTTCGTTGCTGCGGGCGAGGGCTTTTTGGATGTAAAGTTTCTCGAATTCGGCTTTGGCTTCGTCGAGCATAATTTGACCGTCGAGCATTTCGTCGATCAAAGCTTCTAGGCGGGCGCGCATCTGCATAAATTTCTCCGGGGGTGGGGGATTTTAATTCTCTAACTCATGACCTGTGAGCAATCGGTGCGCTTCGATGTAACGCCCTGTCGTTGCGTCGGCCACTTCTAAAGGTAACGGCGGCGCGGGCGGTTGTTTGTTCCACGAAAGCGTTTCAAGGTAATCGCGGACGTACTGTTTGTCGAAGGAGGGCGGCGAAATTCCCGCTCGGTATTCATCAGCAGGCCAGAAGCGCGAAGAATCGGGCGTCAGCAATTCGTCAATAAGAATGATCCGCCCGTCACCGTCACGACCGAACTCGAATTTCGTGTCGGCGATGATGATGCCGCGACCCCGCGCGTACTCGCTGGCTTCACGGTAAATGTTGAGCGACACCTTGCGCAGAACATTCGTTGCGTCATCTCCGATGATGTCGCGCATTTCTCGCTCGCTGATGTTGATGTCGTGCCCCGCTTCGGCTTTCGTCGCGGGCGTAAAAACTGGTTCGGGAAGTTCGTCGGATTTGCGCAAACCGGGAGGCAAACGGTGCCCGCACACTTCGCCCGTGCGCTGATAATCTTTCCAACCCGAACCGGCGAGGTAGCCGCGCACGACGCACTCAACAGGGAAAACTTCTGTCCGCCGCACGAGCATCGAACGATGGCGCAACTCGCCGGCGTGCTTTTGCAACGTCTTCGGCATCTCGTCGAGTTTTGTCGTGACGAGATGATGTGGCGTGATGTGACTTAAACGCTCGAACCAGAACTGTGAAAGTCCGACGAGCACCGCGCCTTTGCGGGCAATCGGCGTTGGCAGAATGCAATCGAAAGCCGAGATGCGATCCGTCGCCACGATCAGCAGATGATCGTCGTCCGCCTTATAGACATCGCGCACCTTGCCACGTCTGACAAGCCGTAGATCGGGGAAATCCGTGCGGGCGATGGTTGTGGGGGCGTGGGTCGTCATGCGGTTTGAGCAATCCTATGGCTTTTGAGTTAATAACTCACGGACTCGGTGCAAGAAGGTAGGGCGGGATTTTGCCCAGCCGCGTTTGAGTTGTCAAGGAAATCGCTTGAAATTTTTCAGGGTGAGAATTTCTCAAGCAAATTGAGCATCGTAAAGCGGTCGGCTGAAAGAAAACGTGAGCTGATCACAAACGACGTTGATGAAAAACTTCGCCGCGCTGCGGAAGTTTAAGTGAAACGGGCAAGCTTAAATTTACTCAAGCAGCGTTGCTTGCTTTAACTCTTTCCTCTTTCAAGTTGCTCAAGTTTCGTGTAAGAATATGGCAGCAAAACTTCGTGCAAGTTTTCGTGCAAACATCAATTAAAATTAACAACCCCGCTTTTGTTCGCTTGCCACAAAACATCTCTTGCGAACAATGGAGAACTCGATGAAATTTCGCCGCCCCGCGCCCCGCACTTCTAAAACTCTGTCCTTACTGCTCGCGCTCGTGTTGTGCGCTACGAACATCAACGCGCGACCGCTGCTTTCAGTTCCGCTTCTTAAGCAACAGGCGCAGATCGGACAAGCGACGCGCCCGACGCTTCCGCCCGCGCAAACGATCCCGAATCGTGATTACGACACGCGCCACATCAAACTCGATCTCAGTTTCGATTGGGAGAAAGAGCAAGCGCGCGGAACGGCGACCATCACCTTCGCTCCGCTCGTCAAGGATATGCGCAGAGTTGAATTCGACGCCGGAAATATGTCGTTCGCTTCCGTCAAACTCCTCTCCGGCGCGCCGCTCCGGTTCACGTCCGATTCGGCGAAAGAGAAGTTGCGCGTCGAACTTGACAGAATTTATCAACCGAAGGAAGAGCTAACCGTCGTTATCACTTACAACACGAACGGGACGATCAAAACGCCCGGCATCGGCGGCGCGTTCGGTCGCGGTTTGGCGTTCGTCAAACCCAACGAGCAAGACCCGGCGCGCCCGCGTCAAATCTGGTCGCAGGGCGAATCCGAATATAATCACTACTGGTTTCCGTGCTACGACCACCCGAACGATTTTGCGACCACCGAAATGATCGCAACGGTTGATAAACCTTTCACCGTGATCTCAAACGGCAAACTCGTCGAGCGCAGAGATAACCCGAACAACACGCAGACATTTCATTGGAAAATGGATGAGCCGCACGCAACCTATCTTGTGTCAATCATCGTCGGCGAGTTTGCGGCCGTCGAGACGAAGTATGAAAACATCCCCGTCACAACTTACGTCTATCCGAACGAAGTAGAGGAAGGCAAAGTCTCTGCCGCGCGCATCGGAGACATGGTGAGGTTCTTCTCCGAGTACACGGGCGTGCGTTACCCGTATGCGAAATATGCGCAGACGACGGTGCGCGATTTCGGCGGCGGCATGGAAAACATCACGGCGACGACTTTAACGGACGAGACGATTCACGACCGCCGCGCCGAACTTGATGCGACGAGCGACGGGTTGATGTCGCACGAACTCGCCCATCAATGGTTTGGCAACCTCGTCACCTGCCGCACGTGGGCTGATCTTTGGCTCAACGAAAGTTTTGCAACCTACGCCGAAACTTTATGGACGGAAAAGTTGCTGGGGCGCGACGAAACTTTGTATGCGGAAGTGAGAGGCAATCAGGATCAGTATTATCAAGCGTGGGCGATGGGCGTTCGCCGTCCCATTGTAACGAAGAATTATCGTGAAATTGACGATCTCTTTGACGTTTACGCTTACCCGCGCGGCGGCGCCGTGCTTCACATGTTGCGCAAGACGCTCGGCGACGAGAATTTCCGCCGGGCGATCAATCACTACTTGACAAAGTATCGGCATCAACCCGTCGAGACGGCGCAATTCCGCATCGCCATCGAAGAAGCGACGGGGCAGCCGATGGATTGGTTTTTCGATCAATGGATTTACAAAATGGGGCATCCCGTTTTTCGCGTAACGCAAAATTATGATCCGGCGAAAAAGGTTTTGACCCTCAACGTGCGCCAAGAACAGAAGCCCGACGCAACCTCGCCCTACCCGCAAGTTGACTTTTTTCAGATGCCAATCGAGATCGAGATCGGCACAACGGCAAACACCCGCGTCGAGCGAGTTTTCATTGAGCCGCGCGCCGAACAGAATTTCACTTTCGCAGTTGATTCAAAACCGCAACTCGTCAACTTCGATTACGGTAACACGCTTCTTAAAGAACTACGTTTTGAGAAACCGACTGCGGAGTTGATTTACCAGATGACACGGGACGAAGACGCGATGGGTCGCGTGTGGGCAATCGAAGAATTGAAAACAAGATTGGACGGCAACACAACACCGACCGAAGAGAAAACAGAGATCGCCGCTGCGCTCGCCAATGCGCTGGCGCAGGATAGATTCTGGGGCGTGCGCTTGGAAGCGGCGAGCGCGATTGGCAAAGTGACGAATGATGCGGCGCGCGCGGCGCTCATGACGGCGGCCACGAAGGATCAAAAATCGAAAGTGCGCGCCCGCGCGATCAGCCAACTCGCCGCGTCGAAAGATGCGTCGCTCGCTCCCCTTTACCGTCAGGCGCTCAACGATCAGAGTTACGCAGTGGTGCGCGCGGCAGCCGTCGCGCTCGGCGAAACCAAAGCGACAGATGCGTATTCGTCGCTCGCGCGGTTGCTCACCGCGAATTCGTGGCGCGATAGCGTTCGCGTCTCTGGGCTGTTAGGTTTAGCCGTGTTGGGTGATGCGCGCGCGCTTGACGACGCGATGCGTTACGCGGCGAAAGGCAACACGCCGTCCGTGCGTGCCGCCGCGATCAACGTGGTCGCAGTGACCGCGAAACGCGACGCGCGCGCCTTGCCGCTCGTCACGGATGCGTTGCAGATCGCCGCATCATCGGGCAACTTTACGTTGCTGCAAGCGTCGGGCGAGGCGCTCGTCACCCTCGGCGATCCGCGCGGTCTTGAAGCGCTCAAGGACGCGGGACAGAAGGCTAACAACGGCATGATCAAAAACATGATCGAACAGTTCGAGAACATGCTGCGACAGGGAACAAGACAAACGCCGAACAGCTCGCAACCGTAAATGTGACGGAAGCATTCCCGCGCGGTACATGAAGCTGCAAGTTAAACTCATCGCTTGAGTTTAAGATCGTTCTACTGATATATTGACTGCAAGCGCGTGAGACGTTCCGTTCGCCCGACAACTCCATTAGCAACGAATGATGAAACCTGCCCCACAAAAAATCGCCGCAGACGAAACGAAAAATCTCGAACCTCAATCTTCGAGGGATCAAGCCGCGTTGCTCGTAATTGAAGACGACGAAAAGATTTCGGAAGCGATCAGCGAGTATTTCACGCGCGTGGGCTACACGGTGAAAACGGCGGGCGATGGATTGGCTGGCGTGCAAGCCGCACTCCAAGATCGCCCCGACGTGATTGTGCTTGATCTGATGTTGCCGAAGATGGATGGTCTCGCCGTCTGCCGCGAGGTGCGCGAAAAAGCTCCCTACATCCCGATCCTAATGCTTACGGCGAAGGATGATGTCGTTGATAAAGTGCTTGGGCTTGAATTAGGGGCGGACGATTACATCACCAAGCCTTTCTCTCTGCGCGAACTCGAAGCGCGCATCAAATCCGTGCTGCGGCGCGTGCGCAACAGCGCGCGGACGGAAGGCACGGAGGACGAAGCGCCGATTGTGCGCGGGAAGTTGCGCATCGATCCGGCGAAACGCGAAGTCACCGTCGGCGACCGTCACGTTGAACTCACGCCGAAAGAGTTTGAACTGCTGCGATTGTTTGCGACCAATCCCGGCCGCGTCTTTCCGCGCAAATACCTTTTAGAGAAGATTTGGGATTACTCCTACGAAGGTTATGACCGCACGATTGATTCACACATCAACCGCCTGCGCGCTAAGATCGAAGATAACCCGGAAGACCCCTCGATGGTGCTCACCGTCTGGGGCATCGGTTACAAGTTCAGTGACGAAGTATGAAGTTTTAATTCGACTCCTCGTTCGTTGGCTTGCATCATCCAGTAACTCTCACTATCTCTAATTCGTAAATACGATAACCGATCTCACAAAGCACAACGCAATTCAACCTCCACCGCGAAGACCGTTGCGTGTCGCTTGCGCTACCTCTTTTTAGGTTTCTCTCGTTCTATTTTTAAGACTCGTATTATTGAATTACTCTTGCTACGAGGGGCATCCTCTGCATGACATAAGACCAGAGCAATTGGTTCTCCAACCTGCACATACCCGCCTGAGCATAAGCGGGAATCAAAAATGTTTTTCGCTAGAACCCTGCGCCCATCGGCTAAAATCTCCATCTCCGCCCACCAATTCTCCACGATCAGTATTGGTATCTCAGCGTTTATGCTTTGTCCTTCCTTAACAACATACCTGACTATCTGTACTGCATTCCATTGGTGATGAACTTCATAAGGAAGCTTAGGAATTTTAATAAAGTAATGAAGAATCAAAACCTTCTCCTCACGGCTCAAGACATAAAACGCAAAGCTCATTTTATCATTCAATTGCGGCGTCTTGACGTTTCAAGGATGAAACACTTAATCTTTCTTCATGCCAGCTTTTCAACTTCGTTCAGATTTCACGCCGCAGGGTGATCAACCGCAGGCGATTGAGAGCATCATCAACAATCTTTCGAGTGGCGCGAAGGATCAAGTGCTTCTGGGGATCACCGGAAGCGGTAAGACTTTTACCGTCGCCAGCGTCATCCAGCACACGCAGCGCCCGACCCTTGTGATCGCGCACAACAAAACTCTCGCGGCGCAGCTTTACCAAGAATTCAAATCCTTCTTTCCGGAAAACTCCGTCGAGTATTTCGTCAGCTACTACGATTACTACCAGCCGGAGGCTTACGTCCCTGCCTCCGACACCTACATAGAAAAGGAAGCGACGATCAACGATGAGATTGACCGCTTGCGCCTTTCCGCGACTCGCGCTTTGTTTGAACGCCGCGACGTGATCGTGGTCGCTAGCGTGTCTTGCATCTACGGACTTGGCGACCCGGACGCCTACTACAACATGCTGCTCTTCATCGAGCCAGGCATGAAAATCGGGCGCGACGCGCTGCTGCAAAAACTCGTCGAGCTGCAATACGCGCGCTCCGACGTTGAATTTGATCGCGGCAGTTTCCGCGTGCGCGGCGACATTGTGGAAGTTTATCCGAGCTACATGGAGCAGGCGTATCGCATCGAGTTGTGGGGCGATGAAATAGATTCGATTTCGACGATTGATCCGTTGCTCGGCGAAGTTTTGCAAAAACATGAGTCGCGCATCCCTATTTATCCGAAGTCGCATTACGTGATGCCGAAAGCGACGCTCAAACGCGCGATCAAAACTATTCGTGAAGAACTTGAATGGTGGGAACCGAAGCTGATCGGCGAAGGGAAACTCATCGAGTCGCAGCGGCTGCACCAGCGCACGATGTACGACCTTGAGATGATCAAGGAGATGGGCTTTTGTCGCGGCATCGAAAACTACTCGCGGCATCTCACGGGCAAACCGCCCGGCTCGCCGCCGCCGACGCTTTTAGATTATTTGCCGCACGACACAATGGTTGTGATTGACGAATCGCACGTCACCGTGCCGCAGGTGCGCGGCATGTTCAATGGCGACCAATCCAGAAAGCGCACGCTTGTCGAATACGGCTTTCGCTTGCCGTCGGCGATGGACAACCGCCCGTTAAACTTTGGGGAATTTGAGGAGCGCGTCGGGCAGACGATCTATGTTTCCGCCACGCCCGGCCCATATGAGCTGACGAAGACGGGCGGCGAAGTCATCGAGCAAATTATTCGCCCGACGGGGCTGCTTGATCCGGAGGTGGAAGTGCGGCCCGTGCGCGGGCAGATTGATGATCTACTGGAAGAATGCCGCGCGCGCACGGAGCGTAACGAGCGCGTGCTGGTGACGACGCTGACGAAGAAGATGTCGGAGGATTTAACCGAGTATTTCGCCGAAGTCGGCGTGCGCGTGCGTTACCTTCATTCGGACATCGAGACGCTGGAGCGCATCAAGATTTTGCGCGATCTACGGCGCGGCGAGTTTGATGTGTTGGTTGGCATCAACCTTCTGCGCGAAGGTTTAGATTTGCCGGAAGTCTCTCTGGTCGCCATTCTCGACGCCGACAAAGAAGGTTTCCTGCGCAGCGAGCAATCGCTGATTCAAACGATGGGACGCGCCGCGCGCAACGCGAACGGCAAAGCGATCCTTTACGCCGACAAAACCACCGATTCGATGCGCCGCGCGATTGACGAGACGCGCCGCCGCCGCGCGCTCCAAGAAGCTTACAACCAAGAGCACAACATCACGCCGCAAACAATCGTCAAGTCAATCGAAGCCACGCTCGTCACGGCTTACGAAGCCGATTACTTCAAAGTCCCGCTCGACCTCGAAGCTTTTGAAGAATACAACGCGGCGAACATCGAAAGCACCATCGCGCGCCTCGAAGCGGAGATGCGTGCGGCGGCGAAACGCATGGAGTTTGAGCGCGCGGCGGAGTTGCGTGACCGCGTAAAATACCTGCGCGAGCGCGAGTTGCAGATGACCTGAAAATGAGGTTGACGATGAGCACGACAACGAAATTGATGACGGCGGAGGAGCTGCTGCGGATGCCGTCCGACAATTTTCGCCACGAACTCATTGAAGGAGAATTACGACGTTCCCCGTTGGCCGAACAACTACACGGTCAGATTACAGCGAAACTCGGATGTGCCCTCGGAAACTATATTGAAGCAAACAAGCTTGGAGAAATTTATGTTGCTGGAATGGGGTTCTTGCTTTGCCGAAATCCCGATACAGTGCGCGCTACGGATGTCTCTTTTGTGAGGCAAGAACGTCTTGGTGAAATTGTTGATGAAGATATTTATATGCCGGGCGCGCCTGACTTGGCGGTTGAAGTGATCAGCCCGAACGACACCGCGACGGAAGTTGAAGAGAAAGTCGCTGAGTGGTTGCAATACGGGGCGCAACTCGTCTGGGTCGTCAACCCGAAACGCCGCACCGGCACTGTTTACCGTGCGCCGAACCACATCACGCGCTTGAGCGAAGCAGATGCGCTAGATGGCGCCGATGTCGTTCCGGGTTTTAGTTGCACGGTCGCCGAGGTGTTCGATTAATCGGATGCCGCATCTAGCGGTCACTCACTGATAAAAATTCATGCGCCGCAGCAAATCCGCGAAGCGCGTGTCTGAGCGGAGCGGGTCGAATAACGGATCAACTTTCAAAATTCCCATCAACCATGTCCGCTCTTCGTAAGCCTTCTCAAGCCACACGAACGCTCGATCTTTGTCGCCGAGTGCGATGTAGATTTGCGCCCGCGTGTACGGCGCAACGTAGCGCGGCGGTGTGATTTTCTCTAATTGGTCGAGAATCGCCTGCGCTTCATCCATTTTCCCGGCACTCGCGTAAGCGTAGCCGAGCAGCCCCATCATGTCCGGGCTGTTGTTTGAGAGCGTCAATGCACGTTTGAACGCAGAGATGGCTTCTTCGTGCATTCCTTTCTGCAAGTAGTTGATGCCGAAGTAGAGGTGCGTCGGCGCAAAGTTCGAGTTCATCTCCAGTATTTCTCGTAACTGTTCAAGCGCTTCGTCATAGCGACGCGCTTTATACAAAACCCCCGCGACGTTTATATTGGAGGTGAGCGAAAGCGGATCGAGTTCCTGCGCGCGCCGGGCTTCCGTCACGGCTTGGTCAAAGCGTCCGATGTTGGCAAGCATTTCCGCATACCGGTAGTGCGCGGGCGCATAGTTCGGATTAAGGGAAATCGCTCGTTGGTAGTTGCGTTCGGCTTCCGCCCAGTTCCAGTTGTAGGTAGCGCTGACCGCACCGAGTGAGGCGTAGGCTTCGGCGAGCGCATTATCAATCTCCAGAGCGCGCCGCGCGGCAGCTTCGGCGCGCGGCATCGCTTCACGCGGCGGCACGCCATGATAACGCCCCAAAATAAGGTACGAGTCGGCAAGTCCGGCGTAAGCGAGCGCGTAAGCCGGATCGTTTTCAATCGCTGCATTGTAAAATTCGATGCTTTTCTGCGACCCCTCAAACGTCCCCTTGTCCCAGAAAAAACGCCCTTTAAGATAAAGCTGATACGCTTCAACATTTGCCGTGTAGCTCTTGGTCACGCGTCGTGCGTCTTCGCCCGTCAAACGCACGCGCAGCTTTTCGGTTATCTCGCGCGCGATGTCACGCTCGACGAGGAGAATGTCGGCTATCTTCCGGTTATACTGCTCGCCCCAGATGTGCGTGTTGTCGCTTGCGTCCACAAGTTCGACGTTGATTGATAGTTCGTCGCCGCGCTGGATGATCCGACCTGTCAAGATCGCCTGCACGCCGAGCACACGCGCCACTTCGCGCGCATCCACCTCCTGCCCCTTATAACGGAAAACAGAATTGCGTGACATCACCTTCAAATCAGGCAACAGCGAAAGACTGTTGATCAAAGTTTCCGTCACGCCGTTGCTGAAGTATTCCGCATTCGGGTCGCCGCCGACGTTTGTGAACGGCAGGACGGCGAGCGAATCTATGTTCTTGCTTTTTCCGAATCCAAAGCCAAAGTAAGCGACGCTTACCGCGAAGATGATGATTGCTGCGAGCGCGAAGGTCGCACCAGTTCTATGACGCTTAAACTCGCTGACGAGATACTCGACGCTCGATGTCTGCTGCGCCGTTCCTTTATCTGTCGCACGCAATGCGCTTCCCGTCCCAGTTTCAGGCGCATCTATCGGTGCGTTTGTCGCTGCTGTCGCTATACCTACTTCCGTCGCGCTGTCGCTTCTTACCTCAGCTTCAACCTCCAAACGCTTCTTCAACCTGCGCAGAGCAATCAGCAAATCCTTCGACGTTTGATACCGCTCATCAACCTTCTTCGCCAACGCTTTCGTGATGATCCGCTCCAATTCCGCAGGCACATCGCACCCGTGTTCCGACAACGCCTTCGGCTCTTTCTCCATGATCGAGACGAGCGTGTGATTCATCGTTTCACCGTCGAAGGGTCTGCGCTGCGCCGCCATTTCATAGAGCACTACGCCGAGACTCCAAACGTCCGTCCGCGCATCCACGACTTGTCCGCGCGCCTGCTCCGGCGACATATAGCTCACTGTCCCCATCACCATGCCGGGCGCGGTTTTGAGTAAATGCTGCGTTGACGCTTCAAGGTTTGGGACGGACGCCGCACGCTCGGCGAGTTTGGCAAGACCGAAATCGAGAACCTTCACGTAACCGTCCGCGCGAATCATGACGTTTTCCGGCTTGATGTCGCGGTGCACGATTCCCGCTTCGTGCGCGATTGTTAAAGCCGAAGCAATCTGCACGGCGATGTCGAGCAGATCGCTTAAGTTGATCTGCGCCTTCGTCATCCGCTCGCGCAGCGTCTCGCCCTCGATCAATTCGGTGGCGATGTAATAAACATCATCCTCTGAATTGATCTCATAAATAGTTAAGATGTTCGGATGATTTAACGCCGAAGCCGCGCGCGCTTCCTGCTCGAAGCGGCGCACGCGCTCTTCGTGGCGTGTGAACTGAGAAGGTAAAATTTTGAGCGCGACTTTGCGGCGCAGGCGCGTGTCCTGCGCCGCGTAAACTTCGCCCATCCCGCCCGTGCCGAGTTGCTCGATGATTTTGTAATGAGCGATAGAACTTCCCGTCGTCAATCTGCGCTCGCCTGCGATCAGTTTCGCATCCTGCTTGAGCGCGGGCGTTTCGATGAAGCTTCCCGCACGCTCGTGCGATTCAATCAGGGATTCGACCGCGCGCCGCAACTCCTGATCGCCCGCACAAGCCTTATCAACCAACGCGCCTCTTTCCTCCGGCGCAACTTCAAGCGCGGATTGCAAGATGCGGTCAATTTGTTGGAAGCGTTCAGGCTTCATAGAAATGACGGGTGACATGTAAGAAGGTGTCTAGCTTATCACTAGTTTAGATTCATGCGCCGCAGCAAATCTTGAAAGCGCGGGTCGGCGCGAAGTTCATCCCACCGCGTATCAACTTTGATGAATGTTATTTGCACTTCGCGTTCCTGAGAAGATTTTTCGAGATGCTTTAACGCCTCGTCCCTTTCGCCTAAACCGTTATAAACCATCGCAAAACTGTACGCCGGAACGTGATTTTCAGCGGCAAGCGATTTTAATTCTTCGAGCATGGCTTCAGCTTGTTCGCGCTTTCCCGACCTTGCCAGCGCGTAGCCTAATTGCGTGACGGGTTCGATGCTGCCGCCGGAGAGTTCACTAGCTCTGTTAAGTGCGGCGGTGGCTTCCGTATAGCGTCTCTGACGAATATAAACGCGACCCAGAATATTGTGTGCGATCCAAAAGTTCGGTTCGATTTCGAGCGTTTTTCGCAGTCGGGCAATCGCTTCTTCGTTGTGTCCGGCGTAAAACAAAAATTGACCTTCGAGCGTGTTGGTGATAAGCGAAAGCGGATCGAGTTCTCTGGCGCGTCTGCCTTCCGCGATAGCTCCATCATGCCGTCCCGAATTCGACAAGAGATGCGCGTAAGCGCGATGGGCATCGGAATTGTTCGGGCTGAGTTCGATGGCTTTTACGAGTTCGCTTTCCGCCGCCGTCCAATCCCAATCGTACAAAAATCCGACCCAGCCAAGAACGATGTGCGCTTCGGCTAAATTTTCGTCAATTTCCAAAGCCCGACGTGCCGCCGCTTTCGCTTGCGGAAAAGCCTCTTTGGAAGGCACGTTCCAACCGGCGAGTGGCAGAGTTCGATAAGCGTCAGCCATTCCTGCGTAGGCGAGCGCGTAAGACGGGTCGGCGTCAATCGCTTGCTCATAAAAACTGATGCCTTTGCGGATTTCCGGCTGAGTTAGTTTGAAATAATGGTAACGTCCCTTAAGATAAAGCTGATACGCTTCGACGTTTTCCGTGTAGTTCCTCGCCAACCGCTGCTCATCCGCGCCTGAAAGTCTCACGCGCAACTTCTGCGAAACGTCGCACGCAATCTCTTTTTGCAACGAAACGAGGTCTGCCAGCTTTCGATTATATCCCTCACCCCACAGATGATTGCCGTTGCGCGCATCAACAAGGGATAAATACAATGCCAAGTCGTCGCCGCGCTGCACGACGCGCCCGGTCAAGATAGCCTGCACCGACAACTCCGCCGCGACGGTTCGCGGCTCAACTTCTTTGCCCTTGTAGCGAAACACGGAACTTCTGGCTTTGACATTGAGTTTGGGCAGTTGCGACAAACTGTTAATCAAAGTTTCGGTCATGCCGTCTGACAAATACTCGACATCAGCGTTGCCGCTCGCGTTGACGAACGGCAAGACAGCGATTGATTCAACGCTCGTTGTGTTTGACGAACGCGGGGCAAAAAACCAGTAGCCGAATCCGACCGCCGCCAGAAGCGCCATCGCCAACGCCGCCACAACGAAACCGCGTCTGTGTTGTTTGATGCCGCTTGCGATGTACTCTGCGCTTGAAAGGGCATGAGTTGCGTCAGTAGGTTGCGCGTTGATGATTTCCGTTTGCGCGGCGGCATTTTTGTTTGTGGATGCCGTGAGTTCAATTTCGGCTTTAACTTCGAGCCGTTTTTTCAACCGCCGCAAATCAATCAACAAATCTTTCGCGGTTTGGTAGCGTTCTTCGCAATCTTTCGTGAGAGCTTTTGCGACGATGCGCTCAAG